>CAZYJA010000295.1:0-3391 GCA_964647245.1 uncultured Syntrophomonas sp.
CTTGTTACGCTAAGTTGGGAGAGTTTGGATGGATAAGAGTTTTGTGCATTTACATAATCATTCTGAATATAGTCTCCTGGATGGGGCCTGCCGGGTTAAGGATCTGGTCAGCCGGGCGGTGAGCCTGGGCATGCCGGCGGTGGCTATTACTGATCATGGGGTCTTATATGGCATCATGGATTTTTATCGGGAGGCGAAAAAACAGGGGATAAAACCGATTATTGGCTGTGAGGTGTATGTGGCCCCGCGCAGCCGTTTGGATAAGGAAGTTCGGATGGATGATAGTCTCTGCCATTTAACCCTGTTGTGTAAAAACCAGACCGGTTATAAAAATCTCACTCAACTGGTGAGTCGGGCTTTTCTGGAAGGTTTTTATTATAAGCCGCGGGTGGACCGGGAATTGCTGGAGATGTACAGCGAAGGCTTGATAGCTCTGAGCGGCTGTGTGGGCGGGGAGATTCCGAAGCTGATCCTGGCGGGCAATGTAGAGGGAGCAACTCAGCTGGCCCGGGAATATGAGGCGATATTTGGCCGGGGTAATTTCTACCTGGAGGTTCAGGATCACGGCCTGGATATCGAGAAGCAGGTGTGTGAGGCCTTGTTTCGGATGAGTGACGGGACCGGGATTCCTCTGGTGGCCAGCAATGATGCTCACTATATTCGCCGGGAAGATGCGGCGAACCATGACGTCTTGCTCTGTATTCAGACCGGCAAGGTGGTAACCGATCAGGAAAGGATGCGCTTTACCGGCAGTGAGTTTTATCTGAAAAGTGCGGCGGAAATCCGGGAGCTCTTTGCGACTCGGCCCGAGGCCGCCGATAACAGTTTGAAAATTGCGGAGGCCTGTGAGCTGGAGTTCTCTTTTGGTGAGTTTCACTTGCCCTATTTTTCCATACCCGCCGGCTATAGTCCGGAAAGTTTTCTCGATGAGCTGGTCTGGGCCAGATTTGCTGCCAAGTATCCTAAAGCTGAAGCAGCCATTGAGGAGCGCCTGGCTTACGAGCTGAAAATTATTAAAGAAATGGGCTTTGCGGAATATTTTCTGATTGTGCAGGATTTGGTGAACTGGTCCAAGAAAAATGATGTTCCGGTAGGGCCGGGGCGTGGTTCGGCAGCCGGGAGCCTGGTATCCTATGTATTAGGAATTACCACCATTGATCCGCTGCAGTACGACTTGCTTTTTGAACGCTTTCTGAATCCGGAGCGAGTCAGCATGCCGGATATTGATATTGATTTCTGTTTCGAGAAAAGGGATCGGGTTATTAATTATATTGTGGAACGCTATGGCTCGGACCGGGTGGCCCAAATTATTACGTTTGGAACTATGGCGGCGCGGGCGGCGATTCGCGATGTGGGTCGGGCACTCGATGTACCCTATGGTAATGTGGATAAAATCGCCAAGATGATTCCCGGGGAGCTGGGGGTGACCATAGCGCGGTCCCTGGAGATTTCGGCGGAGCTGGCCCTGGCTTATGAGAATGATTATGATACCCGCCGGATTATCGATATAGCCCGGGCGATTGAAGGTATGCCCCGCCATGCTTCGGTGCATGCGGCGGGGGTGGTAATCGGGCGGGAGGCCTTAAGCTCGCTGTTGCCGCTGCAGAAGACCACGGATGGGCATGTGATAACCCAGTTCGCCAAGGAAACGGTGGAGGACATTGGCTTACTGAAGATGGATATTTTGGGGCTGAGAACCCTGACGGTCCTGGCCCGGGCGGTGGAGATAATTAAGAAAACCCAGGGCCGGACGGTGGATTTGGATAATTTACCGCTGGACGACGAGAAGGTCTACGAGCTCTTGCAGTCGGCTAAAACCATTGGCGTTTTTCAATTGGAAAGTGACGGCCTGCGCCGGATTTTAAGCGAAATGAAGCCTAATCGCTTCGAGGATCTGATCGCGATCATCGCTCTGTACCGGCCCGGACCATTGGGCAGCGGCATGGTGGAGGATTTCATCAATCGCAAGCATGGCCGGCAAAAAGTGGAGTACTTACATCCCCTGCTGGAAAATATATTAATGGAAACCTATGGGGTTATTCTTTACCAGGAGCAGGTTATGCGGGTGGCCAGTGATTTGGCGAACTTCACCATGGGTGAGGCTGATGGGCTGAGGCGCGCGATGGGAAAAAAGAAGCCCAGCGAAATTATGAAGATGCGGAGCAAGTTCGTGGAAGGTGCGGCTCAGAATGAAATTAAACCGGAAATTGCCACCCGCCTTTTTGATCTGATGGAGAGTTTTGCGGGCTATGGGTTTAATAAAAGCCATTCTGCGGCCTACGCCATGATTACTTATCAAACCGCCTATCTTAAGGCCCACTTTCCGATGGAATATATGTGCGCGTTCTTAACCAGCGTCATTGATCATCAGGAGCGGGTGGTATTTTATATTAGGGAATGCCGCAAAATGGGAATAGCTATTCTGGCCCCCGATATCAATGAAAGCTTTGAAAATTTCACGGTTGGCCAGGGCGGGATTCGCTTTGGACTGGGGGCTATCAAAAATGTAGGCGTGAACGCAGTTAAATCTATGGTGGATGCGCGCAAAACCGGCAAGTTCAGATCCTTTTTTGATTTTTGCCAGCGGATTGATTTGTCCCAGATTAATAAACGGATGGTGGAAAATCTAATCCTGGCCGGCTGTTTTGATTCGCTGGGTAAAACTCGCAAACAGACCCTGTCCATTATGGATGAGTGTATTAGTCTAGCCACGCAGATCAAACAGGCTGATAATGGGAACCAAATGTCACTTTTCGGGGATACGGCCAGCATGGTGGAAGAGCCGAAGCCCATGGCTAAGGGTGAATGGGAGAGCGGGGATAAGCTGAGCCGGGAGAAGGAAGTCCTGGGTTTCTACGTGTCGGCCAATCCGCTGGATTCCTACCGGAAAACCATTGAACTGGTGGTTACCGACGAAGTAGCAGCGCTGGACAAAAGTAGGGGCGAAGAGTACGTGCGGTTGGCGGGCATGCCGATTAATCTCACGAAAAAGATCAGTCGTAAAGGTGATCCTTATGCGCGTTTCCTCTTGGAGGATTTGAGCGGGCGGATTGAGGTGATGATTTTCCCGTCGGCTTACGGGAAAGTTATTGATTATATTGTGGCGGATACTCCGGTTATTATTGAAGGTTTTGTGGATCGGCGCGATGAAGCCCCCAAGATTACGCTGCGCCGGGTTTTGACTCTCAACCGTGCGGTGAAGGAGCTGCATGTCCGGTTACCTTATGAGAAAACGGATCCGGAAGGGAAAAAGGAACTGGTGGCGGTTCTGGCCAGGTACCCAGGTGAAGTAGAGGTCTGTTTGCACCTGCCTAACAAAAAAATTCTGGTCCTGGATGAAAAATTCGATGTTGATGCGAGGCTGGATTTGAAACAGAAACTAATCCAAATG
>CAZYJA010000296.1:0-3334 GCA_964647245.1 uncultured Syntrophomonas sp.
TCAGCTGCGATGGGATAAACACTTACCTGCTTTTTATCCCGGCCTTTTCTTTCAAATTTCACTGTGCCGTCAACAACGCAAAATAGAGTATCATCTCCGCCTATCATGACATTTTTACCCGGATGAATCTTGGTCCCTCTTTGTCTGACAAGTATATTCCCAGCTAAAACAAACTGGCCATCGCCTCTTTTTACTCCGAGACGCTTAGATTCACTGTCTCTACCATTTCTGGAACTCCCAACGCCCTTCTTATGTGCCATGTCTATAACCTCCCAGTTAAGTACTATAATCTATTGCGCACAACCCCATTATCCTGCAGGCAATCAGCCCCGCTTCCTAAGCTTCGATCTTTTCAATCTTAATTTTGGTATAAGATTGACGATGGCCCTGTTTCCTGCGATAATTCTTTCTCTTCTTATACTTATAAACGATGATTTTCTTGGATCGACCCTGCTCAATAACCTCAACGGTAATCCGAGCACCGGTAACTAATGGGGCGCCGACTTTAATTCCATTTTCATCTTTGACCATCAGGACCTGATCCAGAGTTAGTTTATCTCCGGCCTCTCCGGCTAACTTCTCGACCTTCAGGATTTCTCCTTCGGCTACCTTATACTGCTTTCCACCTGTTTGAATAACTGCGTACATTAAAACACCTCCACATTTCTTAGACTCGCCGGTCCCAGGTAGGCTTTGCCATTTTAAACCCGAACCGCGCGGTTGCAAAAACGTGCAACCATTTAACAAATTAACACATAAACAATCCGGCGTCAAGCTGGATTGCTCACTCCTAGTCCAGAATTTGTCCGGAATATATATTATAATCTGCCAGATTAAGGCTCTCCTTGGGTACCAGTCGGATTTCCTTGCCAGTTATTCTTTGAATAAAACCCAGATTCTTATCATCATCGGGGATGAATTCCAACAACCGCGGATTTAGCTCACAGATAATTTCATCACTTTCCAAATATCCCATATTGACCAGCTTTCTTTTCACCTCACAGGCCAGGGACAATATATTAATCATATGACCCATTCCATGACAGTTGGTACATTCGTCCGTAAATACCTGGGTGATGCCATAGCGGGATTTCTTGCGAGTCATTTCCAGAAACCCCAGCCCAGTCATGCCGATAATGCGAGAATGAGCCTTATCCTTTTCTAATTCCTGGCGAAGAACTGCAATAACTTCAGCTTCGTTCTCCTTATCTTTCATGTCAATAAAATCAATCAAGATAATGCCCCCGAGACTGCGCAGGCGCAATTGACGGGGAATCTCCACCGCCGCCTCCAGATTAAGTCTATGCACGGTATCTTCAAAATCATTCTTGCCGGTAAACTTGCCGCTATTTACATCAATTACCGTCATAGCTTCGGTGGCATCAAATATCAAGTATCCGCCGCTTTTTAGCCAAACCTTACGTCGCAGGGCTTTGCGGATATCCTTTTCCAAGCCATATTTCTCGAACAGATCCCCTTCCGCATATTTCACACAGGGAGAATTAATAGCATCCTGAGCTGCAATGAACTGATCTATTTTATCCTTCAGCTTCAGGTTATTAACCACAATACGGCGTATATCTCCGTCCAAATAATCCCTTAAGGCTCTTTCTACCACATCAACATCCTCATATATCATCTGGGTAGCCTTCATCTTGTCATAACGATTCTTGATATCTTTCCAGAGCCCCATTAGCCTATGCAACTCACCCATAATTTCACTATCTTCCGCATCGAGACAAGCGGTACGCAGAATAATGCCCACTCTATCTGGCTTATTCTTCTCGATCAGTTTACGCAGATGATCTCGGCGCTCATCGCCAATAATCTTACGGGAAATGGAAACCTCATTCTGAAACGGCAACAAAACCAGAAAATGACCAGGAATGGTAAGGTTACCGGTTACCCGGGCCCCCTTTTCGGCAAAAGCCTCCTTCTTAACCTGTACCATTATATCCTGCCCGCTTTTTAGAACGTCGTCAATGTTAGCACCTTTACTAGCCGACACCCGGGCTATGTCTCCTGAATACAGAAAGGCATTCTTAGCCAGCCCTATATCAATGAAAGCACAAGAAAGACCCGGTATTACGTCCTTTACTCGGCCTTTATAAACATTGCCTACATTTTCTTCCTGGTCCGCCCAGAATACCTCTACCAGACGGCCCTCCTCGACAATAGCCACCCTGGATTCCCATGGGTATACTTCAACAATTATGTCCCTAACCAATTTTTACACCTTCTCCATTGGCGAATAGTAATTTTCTCCCTTTTTAATATAATTCCCCCGCCGCCAAAAATCCAGCATATATTTCTTATCAATGCCAACTTTTTCAAAGACATCCAAGAGTTCATCAAATCTTATATTTAAAGGTTCATTGACACTGACTCTCACCATGACGATTTCCATTTCATCCTGACTCTCAACTTTTAGGTCATAAAGGCCCGGGCGAAGATCCTTCTGCAGCATTTTATTTTTGCCCTTGCTCTGTACCATAACCTTTTCTTGGGCCAAAATCTGGGCAGCTATCTTTTCCAGATCAAGGCCGGTCGGTTGCATCATAAAAATATAATCAGCGGCATTGATAACCTTCATCAGGGAAGGAGCCAGCGGGGCAATTTCACAGCACTGCCTGATATACATACCCGCCGGCAGAGCCTGATTCATGGCAGTCATAAAATCCGTAATAGACATGGGGTTAAGCTCCAAATCAAAATACTCCTTCTGACCCCATACTCCTACGGGTAATATTGTACCCATGGACATCCTGATGTGAGGATTAAATCCCTCGCTGAGCAGGTAAGGTATCCCCGCCCGGCGCAGAGTCCGCTCCATTAAATGCATCATATCCAGATTAGCCAAAAACTTTAAATCCGGCCCTACGCTGTATTCAGCTCGTAAGCGCATCATTTAAGCTTCCTCCCTTTGATCCAGATAAACCCCAAAGTCAGGACAAATACCACAATCCAGGCAGCCTGATTGGCGGCAGTCCGGAGTAGCAACGGCCTCTAAGGCCAATTCACTTTCCCTGACCAAATAAGCCTTGCTTACACCGGTATCGATAAAATCCCACGGGAATATTTCGTCGTAAGGTCGCTCCCTCAGGGTATAGAAGTCCGGTTCAATATTACAGTCGGCAAATGCCTGCATCCACTGATCGTACTTGAAATATTCGGACCAGCCGTCTAATTTGCAGCCTCTCTGCCAGGCTTTATAAATTACCTCGGCTAATCTTCGATCCCCACGGGCCATAACCCCTTCCAACATACTGGTCTGGCTGTCATGAAAACTTAGCTTAACATTCCTTATCTTGCGGCCCTGTAAAAATCTGCGCTT
>CAZYJA010000297.1:0-3327 GCA_964647245.1 uncultured Syntrophomonas sp.
TGAAGGCGGTTTGATGATTATCCGTATTTTCTATAACCATAGGTTGAATTTTCAGTTTATCCAGACGTTCCCCGATCATAGGCATACAAATCAAACCTTTGGCATGACTGGCCATGAAATTAATCACCTCAGGCGTACATTTTTCGGCGGCTACTATAATATCGCCTTCGTTCTCACGATCCTCATCATCAACCATGATAAGCATTTTTCCATCTTTAATATCGTTTATTGCATCTTCTATAGTGTTAAACATTGTTACAACCTCCTTTTTAAATGAAACCATGTTCAGCCAGATACTCCGGCGTTAGGACAGATTTTTTACTGGTTCCGGTGCTTTGCATCAGCAATCTTTCCACATAGCGACCGATAATATCTGATTCCAGGTTCACCGTAGCGCCGGTTTTTTTTAATCCCAAGGTAGTCATTTTAGCAGTATGCGGTATGATAGATACGGTAAAACTATCCGCCAATACTTCGACTACCGTTAAACTGATGCCGTCAATTGCCACTGATCCTTTGGCTACCAGATAATGCAGCAGTTCTTCAGGGGCCCTGATTCGCAGGATCTGGGCAATACCCAGTTTTTGTTGTTCTATAATTGTCCCCACTGCGTCAACATGGCCCTGAACCAGGTGCCCACCCATTCGGTCGCCCAATCGGGTAGCCCGTTCCAGATTGACTCGCTGCCCGGTCCCCAAATCCTTAAGATTGGTTTTGGCCAGGGTCTCAGCCATCATATCCGCCGAGAAATAATCCTGATCAAAGCTGGTTACGGTTAAGCACACTCCATTAATGGCAATGCTATCACCCAATTTTACATCTTGTAAAACTTTTTGGGCTAGAATGCTAATTTGACAAGAATTAGCGGCTCGGTCAATTTTTTTTACCGTGCCCAGTTCTTCTACTATCCCGGTAAACACTAACACCACTCCTTGAAGTACCCGGTAAGCAATAAATCTCGGGCAAACTTTTGAATTTCCAGGGACTTTAGTTCTCGGGCATCTCTCATAAACTCGACCCCCTGCCCCCCAATCGGTGAAGGAGCCTGACGGCCACCGATAATTTTGGGAGCTATAAACCAGTAGACTTTATCTAATAACTGGTTTTGCAGCAGATACGCATTTATTTCTCCCCCACCCTCAACCAGTAAACTGCATATATTCATTTGGCCTAGAATAACCAGTACTTGTTCCAGAGGTATGATTTCATCCTTAATATCCAAGCTGATAATTTCTGCACCTAAGGCTTCCAGCTGTTGTCGTTTCTGGTTATCTACGTTACTGGAACAGAAAATCAGGGTGCATTGTTCCTGGCTGGTGGTGGCTATTTTACTGTCCAGCGGCAAATCCAAATTACTATCTATTATTACCCGCAGCGGGTCCCGGGTATCTTCCCGGTCCAATCGGGTATTAAGCAACGGATCATCTTTTAGAACAGTGCCTATACCTACCATTATGGCATCGTAGATATTCCTTAATTCATGTACATAATGACGGGCGTCCTCACCGGTAATCCATCTGGAATCTCCGCTCTGGGCAGCAATTTTTCCGTCCAGGGTCATAGCTGTTTTCAGGGCCACAAACGGAAGTCCGGTCTGAATGTACTTGAAAAATACTTCATTAAGGCGAATGGCTGGCTCTTCCAATACTCCGAGTTCGACCTCAATGCCTGCCTCCCTCAGTCGGACAATCCCCTGACCGGCTACCTGGGGATTGGGATCGCTGGTGGCAATAACTACCCTTTTAATTCCGGCCTTAATAACCGCATCGGCGCAGGGAGGGGTTTTACCAAAATGGCTGCAGGGTTCCAGGGTTACATATAAGGTGGCCCCGGCAGCCTGATCACCGGCCGCCTGCAGAGCATGTACCTCTGCATGAGGAGTGCCAGCTTGATGGTGGTAGCCTTCGCCAATTATTTGATTATTTTTTACAATGACGGCGCCAACCATGGGATTCGGATTAGTTCTGCCCTGAGCTTGAATTGCCAGTTCCAAGGCCCTTTGCATATAAAATTGATCCATATTTATGCTGATAACCATCACTCCTATAATTGCCTATTGAGAAGTATTAAATTTATTTAGCCCCCAAAACAATAAAACCCCGATGGTTAGTCGGGGTAATAAGCAAAAATGAGCATCTGAGAATACGATCCATTCGGACCATACTCTCCCAAGCCCTTCTTCTCCTATCCAGACTGTTACTGTCGGCCTCGGAATTTCACCGAATCCTGCCCAAAGGCTCGCGGGCTTTACCGCCGATAGGGAATTTCACCCATCCCCGAAGAAAGGAAATTGAATTATTAAATTTAGATTTATATTAGCACCATCTTAGCTTATGGTCAAGGATTGGCCCTTAGTTACCAGTTCCCTTCAAAGCCTCTTCTATAAGCTCTTTAACTTCGTTAACCATAATCCCACCGGCAAACTTGGGCTGACCATTAATAAGGGTTACTGGATATGGATAGCCCATTTGCAGAACCTGGTTCATAACGGGATAATTATCTAAGCCAACTTTATCAACATCTACATATTTAACTTCCACTTTATCTCCGTAAACTTTTTTCAGTTCATCAGTCATTTTATTGGTCATTTCAGAAAAGTCGGTAGTTGTACCACAACTAGCTGCTGACGAGCAGTCACTGGAACAGTTTCACCCTCCGGTGGACACCTGGGTGCCCTGGAGGACTTCTACCAATATCGCTTGATTATTGTCTGGCATGAAGATTCTCCTTTCGATATCTGCTTATTTTTATATTTTCCTTATCCACCCTGCATAATACCAGTATCAGGATTAAAATACAACCATATTTGCCGGAATTCTGGCCGCACCAATATTGGCCCCATTCTTATTACATTTTGGCAGGTTCCGGATAGTCGGTACCAAAAGTGTCGACGGTTACTTTTTTCATGCGCTGGTCTTCACGGGGCTTATCGTTTCGGTCTTTGGGCGAGCTGACAATCTTATCCACGACATCCATACCATCCGTGACTTTGCCAAATGCGGCGTATTGCCCATCCAAGTGAGAGGAATTGGCAACCATTATGAAAAATTGCGAACCGGCTGAATTAGGCGCTCCACTCCTGGCCATGGATATTACCCCCCGAGTATGCTGCAAATTATTAGCAACGCCATTCTGGGCAAATTCACCCTTGATACCGTACCCCGGTCCACCCATGCCAGTACCATTAGGGTCTCCGCCCTGAATCATAAAACTGGGTATAACCCGATGAAATATGGTCCCATCATAAAAGCCCTTATTTATCAGCGAAATAAAGTTGTTTACCGTGTTGGGAGCAATCTCCGGATATAGTTCTACCCTTATTTGGTT
>CAZYJA010000298.1:0-3312 GCA_964647245.1 uncultured Syntrophomonas sp.
TTGTGTTCCCGCGCCAGCCGGGCAGTAAACAGATCACTACATAGGGCGGCCCTAATACCCGGTACTTTATTGGCCGCAATGGAAATGCCAATACCGGTCCCGCATATTAATATCCCTAGAATCTCCTTTTGCAGCACTTCGGCGGCTACTTTTTCGGCAAAATCGGGATAATCTACTGAATCCCCGGTATAAGTACCGCAATCGATCGGGTCCCACCCTTCGTTAATCAGAAATGTCATGATATCCTGCTTGAGCTGGACCCCCGCATGATCACTGCCAATAGCTATTCTCAATTGTCGCACCCCAAATCTAATTCTATTATTTTATCAATAAGTCGGTCTGTAAGATGCTGCAGCTGCAACCGGCTTTTCCGGTAGGCGTCCAAATCTTTGCCATAAGGATCTGACACTTCCTGGACGACATCGCCGGTGAATTCTCCCAGGGTAAATATGGCCCCTCTTTTATCGGGAAATCTATCCGCTAGATTATCACGTTGACTGACCGTCATCGTCAAAATCAAGTCGGCCTCTCGGATATAACTGGCCTGCAAATTGGATGATCGGTGTAAACTAATGTCGATGCCTTGCTCCTGCATAACTTCAATAGCTTGCGAGGATGCCGGCAAGCCGTTATAGGTAAATAAACCCGCCGACTTTATCCGTATTTCGCGCGGTTTTACCATTTTACTTACTTCCTGCCATTTCTTAAATAGAAGGGCTTTTGCCATAGGACTTCGGCAAGTATTTCCCGTACACACCAACAAAATAGTTAACATGCCTCTCCCTCCTTCAACCTAAAATAAATCCCGAATCTAAAATGCCATTTTGGCGGCCAGGAACAGCAGCACCACTCCGCCCACCATCTGGGCATAGCTTCCGACTATCCGGCTGAACAATTTGCCGCCTTTAAACCCCCCTAGGGTCATGACCCCGGCTACCAACCCGATTATAAGTATCGTATATAGTACCGGGACCTGAGTCAAGGTTCCCAGGCTGAATCCTACCGTTAGAGCATCAATACTAACCGAGAGCGTAAGCACCGCCAGATTGACCCATCCCTCGGAGGATGGAGGCTGACCTGACAGCAGTTGCCGGCCCTGGCCCAAGGAGAACGATTGGGGCCTGGTTTCACGATAGGCTTTCCACAGCATATCGCCACCTATATAGGCTAAGACGACCGCACCCACTCTACCGGCCCATACCCCCAGGAGTTCACCGGTTACAATACCTAAGGTTAGACCAATAAGCGGCATCAGCACATGAAATATACCCACCAGGGCGGCAAATTTTAGTTCATAGCTTCGAGTTACACCCTTTAAGCCTATCCCCATGGCCAGGGAAAATGAATCGGCCCCTAACACTACGGCCACTAACAAAATGGTTACCAACTGCTCTATCATCGTCAATTTAATCTCCTCTACGGGATATCAATCCTGTGACCCGCTGCAGCCGATCCATCATCGCGGGTGCAGATCTGGCCAGCTCCGGGTCTACCGGGGTAAATAGCAAAATCTCCAAGCCAGTTTCCTCCGCATCGCGGAGGATTGAATACAGGCTCGTACCTGCCCCAGACAGGTTCAGTTCATATATCCGGGCCACATTTTCTATTCTATGCGGATAAGTATTCCTAATATGTACAACTCCCACCCTCTGCCCGGTTGAGCTTAAGGCCTGCAGTTGAGCCTGAAACCCGGCCTCATTATCCCCCCAAATTATCTTAAGTCGGGTTTTATAGGGGGGCAAGGCTTCTGCGACCATTATGGGAATTTCCATCCCCAAAAATTCTTCAATTAACTCCACGCTGGTACCGCCCCGTCGCAATATCCGGCCGCAACCGGTGGTAAGGTCCAGCAAGGTTGATTCCAAACCAGTTCCGGTTTCTCCCCCATCCAAAACAGCTGCAATTTTGCCATCCAGATCCTGCCGAACATGCTCGGCATTAGTAGGGCTCGGGCGTCCGTACAGGTTAGCACTAGGAGCAGCCAGGGGACCCGTAGCTTCGATCAAGGCCAGGGATACCGGATGGGACGGCATCCGTAACCCTACTCCGTCTGAACCACCTCTGACAATCTCCGGTACCTCAGGCCGGGCCGGGAGAATAAGCGAAAGCGGCCCCGGCCAAAAGCGGTTCATAAGTTTCCGGGCGATGACCGGTATGTCCGGGACCAGCCTCTGCACCTGCTTAATATTACTTACATGAACCAACAGGGCATTCTCAGGCGGTCTGCCTTTGGCCTGGAAAATCTTCGCAACTGCTCCCGGTTGAAATGCATCTGCACCCAGCCCATAAACGGTTTCGGTAGGAAAAGCAACCAGTCCGCCCGCCCTTATTATTTCAGCTCCCCGGTTAATAAGCTTAGTTTCCGGTTCAACCGGATTTACCCGCATATACTTAGTTATTATCATCCGCCGACCTCCGCGCTTTGACTAACCTCTCCCGGCCGGCCCAATCCAGTATAATCTCCACCTCACTGAACCCCTGCATCATATTTATCGCAGGTTGTGCTTGACGGGGGTCTATTTCCAACAGCAAATACCCGCCTGGCCTTAGCAGTTGCAGGGCTTGCGGCAAAAGACGGCGATATAAATCCAGCCCATCACCGGGAGCCACCAAAGCCATCCGGGGTTCATAATCCTTTACTCCCGGGTCCAGTTCGGCTACTTGATCCTCAGTTATGTAAGGCAGATTAGCTACAATAATATCCATCTGGTCTTCATTTATTATTCCGGATAGCAAATCGGAAATTAGGAATTGCACCTTAACCCCATTAAGTCGGGCATTTTCCTGAGCTACTGCCAGTGCGGTCGGGGATAAGTCCAACGCCCATACCTCAACTTCCCGTAAATAAAAGGCCAGGCTTACCGCTATCGCGCCTGAGCCGGTACCCACATCGCATATTCTCCTTAGCTCGCCGCTCTGGGCCAGGCTGAGGGCAGTTTCCACCAACACCTCAGTATCTGGACGAGGAATCAGGACATCCGGATTCACCCTAAAAGATAGCGACATAAATTCCCGCTGGCCAGTGATGTAGGCCAGCGGCTCACCTTCGGCCCTTCTTTTTATGCAAGCCCGGTAAGATTCTCTTTCCGCTTGATTTATCGGTTCCTCATAATTAGCATACAAATAAACCCGGTCCTTCTCCAACACATAAGCCAGCAATATCTCCGCCTCAAGGCGAGATTCCTGCATACCTCGGTCCAAGAAATACCGGGTTGTCCATTCCAATAAGTCTCTTATACGCCAGTTTTTCTGCACATTAATCCACCTGTTTTAATCGTTCGGCCTGGTCGTTAGCCATCAAAGCCCCGATAA
>CAZYJA010000299.1:0-3279 GCA_964647245.1 uncultured Syntrophomonas sp.
CTACCACTTGTTCATTAGCTAGTACGGTCTGGCAGGAAGGACACCAGTTTACCGCCGCACTTTTCTTATAGGCTAACCCATTTTCATAAAGTTTCAGAAACATCCATTGGGTAAACTTATAATAATCGGGCTTGCAGGTAGCCAATTCACGGTCCCAATCATAGCTGATACCCAGGGTCTTTAGCTGCAGCTTCATATTTTCAATGTTGGCATAGGTCCACTGGGCCGGATGATGTCCATGTTTAATGGCAGCGTTCTCAGCCGGCAGGCCGAAGGAATCCCAGCCCATGGGATGCAGAACATTATAGCCCTTCATTTTCTTAAATCTGGCTATAACATCGCCGATAGCGTAATTCCGGACATGACCCATATGCAGGTTGCCGGAAGGATAGGGGAACATTTCCAAGTCGTAGTACTTGGGTTTGCCGGGCTCTTCATGAACCTTGAAAAATTGGTTCTCCTCCCAATGCCTCTGCCATTTGGGTTCAATCGACTTGAAATTATAGCTATTGTCCATAATAGCCTCCTCCTAATATTTTTTCAGAAAAAACAAAACTCTCATCCCTAAATAGGGACGAGAGCTAATTTCCCGTGGTACCACCCATATTGACAAAACTTAAAATGGTGGAGCTAGTGGGACTCGAACCCACGGCCTCTTGAATGCCATTCAAGCGCGATCCCAACTTCGCCATAGCCCCACGCTTTGTCCACTCGAAATGTTAACGGATTACCCGCCACAGGCTAGTTTAATCACCCGTGATACTCCCCGGCGAGTTCGACAACACTTGCCGCCTTGCACCATCTAGCGGCTCTCTGTCAGGGGATTGTCTACTACTCCGGTTCATTGCCTGTTTAGTATGAAATTAAATGGTGAATAAAGCCTTTTTATTCACGAGAGTAATTATATTATATAAAATGGTCGAATGCAACTAAAAAGTGCTCGTAATATTAAACTGACGGATTAAAATGCCTAAGGACAGAAAAGTCCCCAGGAATGGTAGTTGTAAATTATCAGGGCGAGAGAATAATATCGTTAAATGTACACAAATTAATAATGGAATATATAAAATAAAACAGGAGGGATGAAATGAAAAAGGGCAAGCAAACTATTAAATGTGACGTAACCAGTTGCCAATATTTTGATGATGCCAACTTATGCACTCTAGATTCAATTAAGGTTGCTCCTTGTAAACACATAAACAATGGGGTACCCGAGGATGAAACCCTTTGCTCCAGTTACGAGAGAGCTTAGTTTAAAAAACTAACCAGGCAGTGGTCGAGCTTAAATGCTTAACCACTGCTTGCTTTTCTGGCTATTTTTCAGGGTCCTGGTTAGATCAAGGGAGTCAAAACATATGGTGTAGTGACAGGGTTCCGCATTTGCCAACACAATGACTTAAACCAAATATTAGTAAAGAAGGAAATTAACGATATTTGCCGAACTGCTTAGATAAGGTGGTGGGCGATGTGTTGGATATAGATCGACGTTATCTGGGGGCGGCAGCGGGGCTGATTCTTCTGTTGGTTTTTTTCGGGGGTATGAAATACGGAGAAATGAAGAATCGGAACCATATTGACCAGGAAATGGTTGCGCCAGTGCTTAGCGTAAATGAAGAGCCGGATAAGAAGTCCCCGGATGACATTATCCAGGTTTATGTAACCGGCGCGGTTGAAAA
Organism: uncultured Syntrophomonas sp.; assembly: GCA_964647245.1. Lineage (GTDB taxonomy): Bacteria > Bacillota > Syntrophomonadia > Syntrophomonadales > Syntrophomonadaceae > PHAA01. The sequence goes on from CAZYJA010000299.1 coordinate 1,677, forward strand.
GCCCGGGGTATATCGACTACAATCGGGGGCCCGAGTATTCGAAGCGGTAGATATGGCCCGTTCACTGCCAACTGCCAATTTGCCCAGCATAAATTTGGCCCAAAAGGTTGAAGATGGTCAGGCCATTGTGGTGCCAACTATCGGTGAAGATACCCCGATAAATGTTCCGGTAGGAGGAGCAACCCTGGGAATTGCACCAGCTAAGCCAGGCAATGGGGGGAAGGTAAATATTAACACGGCTTCGGTTCAGGATCTGGATGGGTTACCGGGAATTGGTCCTACCATAGCAGCGCGCATCATTGATTATCGCACCAGTCACGGGGCTTTTGCCAACATTGAGGATCTAAATGAAGTTAGTGGCATTGGGGACAAGAAATTTGCTGATATCAAAGATCTGGTAACGGTGCGGTAAACCATGAATAAAACGTGGCCGCTGACTTTCATCAGTTTTGCCTGCGGAATCGGACTATCCCATTATAATGCCTGGCTGGCTTTGTCAATTATCGTTCCGTTATTGATTCTTACGATAGTAGTCTGGAGCGAAGAGAGGTCCAGAATATATTGGTGCACCCTAATTATCGGGGTTGGAATAGTCTGCCATCATTTTATGGCGTTGGAAATTCCCGATCACTTACCTACCCTAAAGAGGGCTGAGCTTAGCGGGAGAATTCAGGACTTCCCCCACTTTAATGGTGAAAATACTTCATTTATACTTGAAAACGCAAGTTCCTCTCCTTACCAACAGAATATTCGGGTAGTCTGCCTTTTTAAGACTGATATCAGCCGGGGAGATGTGGTCAAGTTGCGGGGTGATTTAAAGCCCCCCAGGGAACCTGGCAATCCCGGCGAGTTTGATTATCCGGCGTATTTAGCCGAACAGCGGATTTATTATATCTTGACGGTTAAAAAGGCAGGTGAACTCAGCTTCATAGCCCCGGGGAGCGGAGTAATTAAATGGGTAGATGCCTTTCGTAGTCAGGGGGAAGAACTTACCCGGCAGTTTCTTCCCGAACAGGAGTCATCCATATTACTGGGCATGCTGCTAGGAAGTCGGGAGGGCATGGATGATGAGCAGTATGATGATTTTCAAAAGACCGGGATTGTACATCTCTTTTCAGTATCAGGTTTACATGTAGGGTTTGTATTGCTCCTGGTAGCATGGTTGACATCTCTAATCAGCCTCTCCAAACGAAGTAGATTCTTCATCGGGGTGTCGGTATTATTGCTCTATGGAACCATGGTGGGCTGGCCGGCGCCAGTTATCCGCGCCGTAATTATGAGCAGCCTGGGCCTTCTGGCCCATTACAGTGGTCGGGAAAACAGCCTGTTAAATGCTCTGGCTATTTCCGGCATCGTTATTCTTCTCATGAATCCTGATTCTTTGTTCAATCTGAGTTTTCAGCTAACCTTTTTAGCAACCTGGGGTTTGGTCTATATATTTCCGCTCTTAAGGGATAACTTCCCTTATAAAGGCTGGGGCTGGGATCTGGTCTTTATTCCGATCGCTGCTGAACTGGCGGTATTGCCACTGATCGCCTACCATTTTAACTTATTGACACCGGTTTCTATTCTGACCAATATTTTAGTAACCTACCTCTCGGGG
>CAZYJA010000300.1:0-3254 GCA_964647245.1 uncultured Syntrophomonas sp.
TGCCTCGAACTACAAGCGGGGTTAAGTGAAAAGTATATTGCCAATCGCATCAGCTACCTTTTAAAAGAACAGGGCGCGGCCAAAGAATCCTTTGCCACGATTGCGGTGGCCGGTGAGAATGCTGCTCTGCCGCATGGACAACCCGGTAGCAGGAACTTGATGAGGGGAGATATGCTGACCTTGGACTTCGGGGGTTTTTACCATGGCTATGCCGGAGATATGACCAGAACTGTAGTGATCGGTGAGGCAAGTTCCAAGCTACAGGATATTTACCAGCAGGTTTTGGAAGCCCAGGAACTGGGAGTATCCTTGGTCAGAGCCGGTATTAGCTGCCGGGATATGGATGGCCAGGTGCGCGCAAGCCTGAAAAAGTATGGATTGGATATTTATTTTCAGCATGGGACAGGCCACGGAGTGGGCCTGGAAATACATGAAATACCCAGGCTATCCCGGCTGAGTGATGATATTTTGGAAGAGGGTATGGTGGTCACGGTAGAACCGGGAGTATATATCCCTGGTTGGGGTGGTATCCGGATAGAAGACACGGTAATTGTTAAGAAAGGGGAATGCGAAATCATCACCCATTCTGATAAAAGTTTATTAATTATATGATGGAGGGATAGAATGATCTCAGTAAATGACTTCAAAACCGGAGTAACCGTGGAATTGGAGGGACAGGTTTATACGGTAGTGGATTTCCAACATGTAAAACCTGGCAAAGGTGCTGCATTTGTTAGAGCTAAACTTAAAAACGTCAAATCAGGGGGAGTAGTTGAAAAAACCTTCCGCGGCGGAGAGAAACTACATAGAGCTCACCTGGACAAGCGGGGTATGCAATACCTTTATATGGATGGCGACGGCTATGTATTCATGGATAATGATAATTATGAACAAATTACGATCAGCCGCAGCGATATGGGTGATGGGGTAAAGTGGTTATTGGAGAATATGACTATAATGGTCTTATTGTATAATGGGGCGATTATGGGGATAGAGCTGCCCAACTTTGTAGAACTATTGGTGGTAGACACCGAACCTGGAGTGAAGGGAGATACGGCTACCGGAGCTTCCAAGGCTGCTAAGCTGGAAAGCGGTGCCAGTGTGCAGGTTCCATTATTTATCAATACCGGTGATCGATTAAGAATTGATACCCGTACAGGGGAATACATGGAAAGAGCTTAATATTTTTAAAAATATTATTTTTATTGAACAAGTTTATTTACTCCTTTTTGGGCAAATACTAAAGATGTCCAAAACACTTTAGTAAGAGATTAAAAAGGGGGGTTTACGTTGCGAGATATTTCGGAGAGGGTTAGTTATCTTCAAGGATTAAGCGAGGGACTGAGTATAGTTGAGGGAAGTCCCCAGGGGAAAATAATATCCGGGATACTAAATGTCATGAACGAAATGGCTGATGAAATAACTGGTATCCAGAAAGACCTGGACGAGATGCGAGACTATATCCAATGCGTTGATGATGACCTGCTCGACCTGGAGGAAACCGTATTGGACGATGATGATTATATTGAACTGGAATGCCGTAAATGCGGAGAACAGCTCTATATTGAGTCAGATATTATGGATGATGAGGATGTCATTGAAGTAACTTGTCCCAGCTGCAATGAAGTAGTTTTTATTAATGATGGTTCCTTTGATCATGAGCATATTTCGGTAGATGAGGAGTTTGAAGTAAGAGAGTCTCATCCTAATTGATAACGTAGTCGGAAATATGAAAGAGGGAAGTCTTTAAGATGATTTCCCTCTTCTTTCGGGCTACGATTTGCGTGCTATACCACTTCGTAAATCGCTCAAGCTGCTTAGCTGGCTTGTACCGTGATAAACCTAAAATGATAGGTGATTTTACTAGGCCAGTTCAATAGATAATGATTGTCCTCGCTGGCCTGAGGGCCGCAATTATGAATCATCAGCGGAACCCCGTCTAGTCCCCTCTTATCCGATATTATGCCGATATGTTCCAGCGGCAGGCCAAATACTACAATATCACCCGGCTGCCAATTGGTTAGATTATCGACATTTCCCGGAACGATTTCAGTTGTCAGCTCCTGCCCGTGATGTTTAAAGAATACCTGCAGGTTACGGACTCGCCTGAAATCAATACTAGGGTCAGGATTGCTTCCGGTTGCACTATAAGCCTGAGGATGGCTTTTGATATCTTCATCCACCAACTTCTTCAGATCATAACCTGCTGCTTTCAAGGCACGCCATATTACATCCGTGCAGGCACCCCTGCCCTCCGGTGGATATCCTCCGCTAAAGTAAGATCCGTCATAAATAGTACCCTTTGCAACTTCCTGGCGGGCTCCATTGACGATATCGATGGAATCGGCTATGCCATTTTGGTTTTGATCCTGAGCAGAATATAACTGTGGAACATTACATTTTGCTGCCTGGTATAGGCCCCCCAAAAAATCAGGAGCATTTAGTCCGCTCAGCATATTTCCATAGGATGAGTACAATAGTCCCAATCCTGCGATTAGTATTATAAATATAAGCGAGCTTTTCTTGCGGATAAGCAATCACCTCGACATATATAAGATATGTTTTCATGAGTATAGCGTATAATATTTGACTAAGTTTAGGATAATCCGTCGATTGCCATAAAAACCAGGGAATTGTTTATGGTATCCTACACAGCTGCACTTTGCCACCCAAATCAGGTAGCGTTTTTAGGATTGCGCCGAGCGGCTGGCCTGGCAAGAATTGTTCGGACTTAATTTGTTTTATTGTACGAATTGCGCTTAATAAATTGCGCACTAGCAAAATTGATTACAAAATAGATTATTATGATATTTAGAGCCAGGAGAAACACATTAATATTCTGTGACATAAGTAATGAAGGCCCGACTGATGTTTTGTAAACCGTTAAAAACGAAAATGGATATCCAAACTTAGTTGCCAACCCATCTGTTGATTGAAATGGCAGTATATAAGTTATCAATAAAGTTATCCATGCGGACCAATTGAGAAATTTCTTGTTTATATTCATAAATCCAAATCAAATCCTCTCTTATAAACTGGGGAGGTGATTTTGACATCTGCATCCATGTTAATAGATATTCGAGACAATATGGTTACCGATCTGCGATTAGACTACTCCTTAAGGTCTGCCACATTATAGCGTTTAGCAATCCCTACTTTGGTGGCGATGCTGGCGGCAGTCTCGCTGGGGGCGGAATTGCCCAGGATCAGTTTGTCGGCAGGAACTAAGCTGCAAGCCATTTCGACGGCTTGTT
>CAZYJA010000301.1:0-3251 GCA_964647245.1 uncultured Syntrophomonas sp.
TAGCGTTTCCAGAAAGCGCAGGCTATCATCATCGTCAAAGAAAATGTCTCCTCGATTGATTCCACGCAAAACTAGATGATAAACCCCACTATCGCACCGTTGTCTCGCTATTCTTACCATATTATAACCCCATACATTTATTACCATTATACATCAATCTAATTAGAAAAGACCCAGCTTTTTTTCGCCAGGTCCCATTGTTCGAATTCTTAAAAATGCGGTGTTATAAAAAGACGTTTTGGTATAACCGAAATTTAAGTTTGGCAGTGTTACTGAAATAAAGGCCCGGTGTAACCAGCTTTGCAGTGTTACAGAATAAAGGCCCGGTGTAACCGTTTGGCAGTGTTACAGAAAGAACGTCCCCGTGTAACGTGTAACAGTTTGGCAGTGTTACAGAAAGAACGTCCCGGTGTAACGCACGGTGTAACGCACCTTCTGGTAAAATAGAGTTAGCAGGAGGTGCTAAACCACATGGATTCATTGCAATCGCTCTTGGGAAAAGAAGAACTGCTGGCCAAAGTAATCAAAAACTTCCCCTATCCGATTCAAGTATATGCTCCGGACGGAACATCGGTACTGGTGAATGAAACTATGCTGAGGGAATACCATGTCTCCAACCCAGACATGGTTGTCGGCAACTACAATATATTAAAAGACCCTGACGTTATCGCAACAGGCCAGCTCCCTCTGTTAAAGCGGGCTTTTCAGGGGGAAACTGTTTTTTTCCCTGAGGTTAGAGCGCCTTTGGAGAATATTGCCCATAGATACGGCATACCAGATTTCGATGTGGAAGCCGTCTATCAGGACATTACGGTTTTCCCCATTCTGGATGATTTAAAACGGGTGATATATGTGGTGGCGTTTATGATTAACAGAAGGGTTTATCGTGGCCAAAATGAAATCGAAAGAGCCAAAGAATACATAGAAAACCACTGGCTGGACCGGTTTGACGCCAATGCAACAGCCAAGGCGGCGTGCCTAAGCAAATCCCATTTTACCAAGCTGTTTAAGAAGAGTACCGGTGTAACCCCCCATGAGTATTATATCAACCATAAAATCAGCAGATTGAAGGAAACGTTGCTCGATACCAACCTATCCATCGGGCAAGCGTTTGCCGCCTGCAATATGAATTACAACAGTCATTCCGCCAGGGTATTTAAAAGCATAACCGGTTATTCGCCTTCTGCTTATCGAAAAAATCAAGTTAAAAATAAATGAGGGTAAATTAATGAAAAGTCAGGTTGAGGATGCGCAAAGAAGTCTGGTTAAATCATTTCAGTCGCTTTATAAAGAAACAGAGCTGCTGGCCAAAATATGCGAGTTCTTCCCCTATCCGATTCAGATTTTCTCCCCGGATGGGACAGCGAGGCTAGTTAACCAGGCGACGATAGAGATGATAGGTATCCGGAGCATAGACTCCCATGTGGGCATATACAATGTTTTTGAGGATCCCATCGTGCATGAGCTTGGGGTAATGGCCCAGGTCAAACAGGTATTGACGGGCAAAACCGTATATATTACTGATTTCAATGCCCCTTATCAGGATATGATTCGCTATTTTAATGTGAAGGACAGAGATATTCAGACCATCAGCACCGACATCACCTGTTTCCCTTTGGCAAACTCGGCCGGGGTGATAGATTACTTTGCCGCCGTTTTTCTCTTCAAAAAAATATACCGACGGAAAGAAGAAATTGAACGGAGCAGACAATACCTAGAAGCGCATTGGCAGGAGCCGTTTGCTGCCAACGAAGCGGCCAAGGCGGCGTGCCTCAGCCAAGTACATTTCACCAAACTGTTTAAGAAGCATACCGGCGTAACCCCCCATGAGTATTATATCAACTATAAAATCAGCAAACTGAAGGAAAAATTGCTGGATGCCAATCTTTCCATCGCGCAGGCGTTTGCTGCCTGCAATCTGGATTATAATGGACATTCTGCCAGGTTGTTCAAAAAGAGGGTTGGGGTTACCCCGTCCGTATATAGGAAAATGTCAGAGTAAATTTGAATCTACCTCCCGGGCAATAATTGCGAGCAGGCTTTGCCTAAGTAAAAGTCTGGCTCGTTTTTAATTGCAAAATAACATTTTTCGTTCTAATTATGAGCATATTTATACTATTTTTATAGCCAACTGATTAATAAAATGCAGGTAGCAGTCAGGAGTATCACTTAGCCTAACAAACCAAAAGCTGATAGACTTGCCGGACCAAGAATGCTGCAGATAAAGACCATTTCATTAAGCAAGAAAAGCCACCTCTGTCAATGTGCTCATGCGGCATATAGACCAGAAGCGTCACCCATAGTGCTGACCGACCGTATCTCAGGAGAAGTTTGTAAAGCAGGTCTCATGGCAGGAGTTTTACCATTATGGTTTGCCCTTTTCTGGGGATAAAATTCATGGGCAGTAACAAACTCACTACCAAGTTAACAAGGAAGGAACGGGGGTTTTTATGATTTGCATGCGTGAGTCGACACGGATAATGTGCTTGGCTCGAGAGTTGCTTAAGTCCTTACGCACCAGGTGTTTTATCCGAGCGGGGTTGATACTGGCTCTGGTAATTATTGCTGCATTGAATATCAGCCCGGGAATAGCATGGGCGGAGGATAGCCCGCGGGAAGATAACCCGATGGTGTGGACCAAACAGCTGGAGGCTGGCGCACCCGCTGATATCGCCGCCGATCCACAGGGAAATATATTCCTCGTTACCTCTTCAAGCCCAGGGGTTATCACCCTAACCAAGTATGACCAAAATGGGGTTGAGAAATGGGCCCAACCACTTTATCAAGGCGAATTTCTGTTTTGGCAGGCCTCTATAAGTACCAACCAGGATGGTGAGGTCTTCGTCTGCTATTTATGCAGCAATAGTCCTAACACAGTTATAAGTAAATACGACCCCCAGGGTACGCTTTTATGGACCGAAAATCTCTCCGCCCATTTTAGAAATCAGGTATTTTTGGCGGCCGGACACCAAGGAGACGTATATGTGGTTGGTACCAACGATAATACTATTGCCTTGCCCAGTGGGGATATTTTTCTGGGCTATTTTAACCAAACCGGGGGCCAGGAATGGATTAGTTCCATAGGCTCAGCCGGCCAGGAGCAAGTGGTGGATATTACCGTCGGTCCTACGGGCAAAGTATACATATGCGGAACCACCGATGGAGTCCTGGATGCTGAAACCGCCAGCGGCAGTTGGTGCGACCTGTTTATCGCTGCATTGAAAGGCGATGGCCAGCAAGAGTGGATCAGG
>CAZYJA010000302.1:0-3236 GCA_964647245.1 uncultured Syntrophomonas sp.
CGCTTCTCCTCAAGTTCGGCTATACTGCTTTGCGACTTCCATTGAAAAGGGGTATGGGCTTTGGGCACAAAACAGGCCAGGCTGGCCCTTACTTCCACCGACCGGCGTGACAGGCGGCTGCCGATAGCCCTCACCTTAATGAGCAGATCCAATATCCCCTGCAAGTCGGCTTCGGTCTCGGTGGGCAGGCCCAACATGAAATAAAGTTTTAGCGAATTCCAACCTGATCCGAAAGCCGCCTCAACGGCCCGGTACAAATCCTCTTCATTTACGTTTTTATTAATTACATCCCGCAAGCGTTGGGTTCCTGCTTCCGGGGCCAGGGTAAGCGTGGTCTTGCGCACCTTCTGAACTTCATTGGCCAATTCAATCGAGAAAGCATCTACGCGCAGGGATGGCAGCGCAACCCCGATACCTCGATTCCCGTAGGTCTTGACCAAATCCTTGACCAAACGATTTACGCCGGAATAATCCAAAGTACTCAAAGAAGTCAGCGATATTTCATCATAGCCGGTATTCTTTAGTTGAACCTCGGCCTGCCTCGCCAGCGTTGACACACTCTTTTCCCGAACCGGCCGGTATACTGTTCCCGCATGGCAAAATCTACAGGCTCGTTGGCAGCCGCGCATGACTTCCAGTACCGCCCGGTCGTGCACAATTTCCATAAAAGGTACGATAGGTTTATCCGGGAAGTAAGCTGCATCCAGATCTTGCACCAGACGTTTGCGCACCCGCTTGGGCACCCCAGGGTACTGGGTGTCCATCTCCCGCATGGTTCCATCCGGATTATAGGCAACTGTATATAGGGCTGGTACATAGACACCTTCGATAGCCGCCAGCTTTAAGAGCCGGGCCTTCCGATCGAGATCGCGGTTTTGCTGCAAGCAATCCAGAAACTCGAGAATCAAGTCTTCCCCATCGCCAATGAGAAATGCGTCCACGAAACCTGCAAACGGCTCAGGGTTAAATACCACCGGTCCCCCGGCAATAACTATCGGGTCACTCTCGCCCCGTTCTTCTGACCATAGCGGTATATCGCTCAAATCCAACATGTTCAGGACATTAGTAATTGACAACTCATACTGCAGGGAGAATCCCACCACCTCAAATTGATTCAGTGGGGCAAAGGATTCCAGGGAATATAGGGGAATCCCCTCTGCACGCATCAACGCTTCCATATCCGGCCAGGGCACAAAGGCTCTTTCCAGCAAATGCTCACTCTTTTCATTTACTATTCCATAAAGTATCTTGCTGCCCAGATGAGACATACCAATTTCATAGACATCCGGGAAAGCAAATACCATCTTAATCTGGCTTTGTTCCCAGTTCTTTTTAATCATGTTTAATTCACCGCCTGCATAGCGCGCCGGTTTGGCAACCCGTGGCAATATATCCTTAAATAGCCTGTCCTTCATATACTACCTCCCAATGAAGACTATCAACCGTATTAATTACTCGATAGCCCCAAAAATCATTGTTACTATATTAACACAAAACCTGCAAGCATACTAAATTGCTTGTGAAATTATCCACTTGTGGTAATATATAGATTCGCTCTTAACAATCTCGCAGGCGACTGGCGGGTCCCTTGGCCAGGAAACACTCGATCACCTCAGCTTCGGTGCACATACCTACCAGATGATCACCTTCATCTACCACCATTACCACCAGATAATAAGCCGGACGGGTGGATTCAAGAATTTTTTTAAGCAAAGTAGCTTCCTGACTTACGACTTGCTGGGATGGCAGTACGCCATTCTTGGCCAGCTCGCTCTTCTTATTTACTAAATAACGCATAAAGGCATAGGCTAACAGTTTATTCTCCCGATGAGCCGCCCAGAACAGCAAGAGGCTCACGGTGATAAAATTCAGGCCGCTCTGATGCCCATAAATCAAATATAGCCCATAAAGGCATATGGCAGCGGCAATTATTTTACCCAGTAGTGCTGCTCCAGCCGTAGACCTTTTATAACCTATCCGGGTTGAGAACAACGCCCGCACAATTCGCCCGCCATCCAGAGGCAAGGCTGGACATAGGTTAAATAAGCCCAAAAAGAGGTTTATATTAATAAACAGAGGTAAATAGGCCGAGGCAATATCCGGACGCAGAAAATAAAAAATTCCCGCCAGGGAAAGGCTAACCACGGGACCGGCCAGAGCAATATAGATCTCGCGATCTGGTTCCAGCCCGGTAAAATCATCGATTTTTGCCTGTCCCCCAAAGGGTAGGATTTCAATTTCAACTACCTTAACTCCCAGTGCCACAGCCATTACTACATGACCTAATTCATGCACCAGGACGGATACAAATATAAAAAGTATTTCCCACCCTAAGCCCAGAGCAGAATATACCACACATAACAGGATGAAGAACAAATTTACCCGGATGCGCACCCCCGCAATCTTTCCTAACAGCATAGCTATTTAAAAATACTGCGCGGGTTAACTGGTCCATCCTTACCTCTCACTTCAAAATAAAAACTTTCTCCAGTCTTGCCTATTGATTCATTTACTTGCACCGCACTTCCTTTATCCACTAATATCTCCTTGAGCCCGCCATAATAAGAGTACAAATCTCCATCGTGTTTAATCAAAACCGTTCCCGCTTCAGCTAACGAGCCAACTTCCATTACCTCGCCACCTAATATGGGTCTCACTGTAGTATTGTCCTTAACTTTGAAGTAAACACCGGGCGAGAACTTTTGCTTACGCTCCTCCTGATTCCAGTGCCATCCATAGCTGTGCTCTATATCAATAAATTCACAGGGCTGACGCAAAAGATTCTCTCCCGCAACCGGCAGGGCATTAGTCAAGTCGGCCACTCCAGGTATATTTACATAGCGAGTTATTAATTTGCCCACATCATACTTATTATCCATCATGTATTCCAACACTGGTTCCACCAGCTGCCGGCTGGACTGTCCTGATTGCATAATGAAACCCACCACTGCCACTAACACAATAACCCCTAACAACCGCACTTTAAAACTACGCCACATACTCATTCACCACCCCGGTTTTTACTAAATATATAGTATCCGATGATGATTTATGCCAAGGATCAAAGATGTAACAGGCCAACAGGGCCAACAGGGGGACGTTCTTTTTGTTTGGTTCCGTTTTCTCTCGAGAAAACGGAACCAAACAAAAAGAACGTCCCCCTGTTGGCCCCCCTGTTGGCCTTAACTGGCTTTGTTAACAATTTTATTGTATACGCCACGAGGCAGGAAGAAACT
>CAZYJA010000303.1:0-3221 GCA_964647245.1 uncultured Syntrophomonas sp.
ACTACCGCTATACCTTTGCGGGAGCGAATCGAAAAATTGCTGGTGACTACCTTGAACCTTTCATATTCGCCCTGATATTCGTTAATCAGTCGGTAGCGGCAAACAGGGCATAAATCTCCTTCTATGTTGACTCCGAGAATTTCTGCAAACTGGGCTCTCAGATGCTTGGGAATAAGGTGCAGGGGATCTTCCCGCATGGGACAGTCTTTGAGCACATATATGGGAGGATGCTGTTCCAAAACTCGCTTCAGGCTTTCCATTATTGAAGATTTACCTGACCCTACCGGGCCCACCAGGTAAAGCACCTGCCGGGACTCTTCCCCGCGCATGGAAGCCGAATGAAAATAGCGGACTAATTCCATGATGGTTTTATCAATTCCATAAAAATCATCTTCGAAAAACTTATAACGCTTAATGGTTTCTTTGCCGTATATTCGCTTGAGCCGTTGGCTGTCTTCCGTATGAATTGCTTCTACTCCCCGGCTGGTGATAATCTTATACATGCGCTCGTGGGCCAGCATAGCTATTTCCGGCCTATTTATTACCAAATTTAAATACTCGATAAAGGTTCCTGCAAATGCTTCATGCTGCCCGGATTGGCGATCCTTTTGGATTAACTCTTGAAAATCTGCAATCATATCAGAAATCCTCCTCTCAGTCCCCGTTAAACCCAAGGTATTTTCACCATCCATTTTGGTTATACGTATATATATGCACCGAAAACAATATTGTGTCAGAAAAGTAAAAACTATGAAGGGTGCGCGCATCGCGCCTTTACGGGATGAATGGGAAAATGCGGAATGCTACTATTAATTTTGTCTCAAACTTGGGAAAGGATTGCGAAATAGAGTACACAATTGAAAAGGGAGTTGCCGGGAATGTTGATTATACTATTCGCAACATTGATGAGTGTGAACTCCATCATTTTATAAACACGTTCAGCAGGACCGTCCAGTGGGGGAGTATCCCCCTTATGAAATTTTATCGAGGCAATTTCGTGAGGGTCTTCAGGAAGGGCTGGTTTTGCGCTGGGAAAAACAGGGTATAGCCTATGCCATATGTGCGGCGAGTACGGAGTGGGTATTATTAAGTCTGATGGCGGTATTTCCAGAGTTTCGGGGACGAGGTGTGGGCTCAGCATTCCTACTGGCATTGCATAGCAAATACATCTGTAAGCGGGCCATAATCGGGGAGGTAGAACGTCCAGAACTTGCCTGGAAGCAGACATTAAGACACCTGGAATGGGCTATGTCGTAGAACCACATAATATCAGAATATTTGCCGCCGGGGTATAACCATTAAATGAACCATCCCGCTCGTTAATGCAAACGGGATAGTCAGATTGATAAAAATGATACCGCATACCTGATTTATTTAGACCACAGCGATTTTAATGCAATTGACAACCCTGCGAAATTGGGATGCTCTACAACATCTTCGTCCATACCGGATGCGACCAGGGCGTAGACGCCCTCCCGCCAGGCAAAGCATTCGAGGGTTTTTTGCTGCGGGTCAACCAGCCAATAATGTTGAACCTGTGCTTCCTGGTAAATCCGCATTTTTTGCAGACGATCTTTTCGGGCGGTGGAAGTAGAGAGCACCTCAACTACCAGCGCGGGTGGTCCGTCAATCCGGGTTTCTGTCAATATATTCTGTTGGCCGGATATATAAAGTATGTCGGGTTGGACTACGTTGAAGTCCGGCAGGGTAACATCGAGAGGCGCATCAAAAATCTCTCCATCCGGATCAACCTGCCAAAAATAATCTTCCAGAATTCTTTCCAGCTTGCGAGAGGCTCGCTGGTGAATATAACTTGGAGATGGTTCCTTAATTAGCATCCCGTCCAGAATCTCAAAACGATAGCCCGGTTCGTCAGGTATTTCCAGGTAGTCCTGGTAAGTGAGCTTTTTGACAGGTTGGGTTTCATACGAACAGGCATTTTCCTGAACGGTGCTGCCGCTCAGTGATTTGATTACCTCATCCAGCTTATACCGGTACTGCCGGCTGCCCAATTCAACGCAGGGTATTTTGTTCTCTCGGGTATATCGCCAGATCGTTTCCACTGAAAGATCTAGGGCTTCGGCCAAAGCTTGAGCAGTCATTAATTCCTTCTCTGTTGCCATACTATCACCTCTATTTAATAGTAATAGAAACATCAATAATAATCAACTATTATCAACTAATACAGCCTACAATAAACTCAATTCCAGGCCATAATCCTATCTTAAAATTATCCGTTTGTTAACCTCTCTTGGCTATGCATTCTGCCTTTGAAATTATGGGAAGGAAAGATGAGGAGAGTATGATAAGATTTATGAGAGCCTATTTTTCAACTGAAAGGTAATCAGGGGAACGTCAGACCGTGCATGAAGACAGTCCTCCGGCATCCGGTAAAATAAATGGGGGCCAGCCACCCAGTTATTTATCATCAAATAGTGATAATTATTTTTCCCAGGTTATCTCAGCAATACGGACAAATCAACCATATCTTAGCCCTTCTGCTGCAAACCTTGGATTATCTTGGGAAGGGCTTCTATTATTGCGGGGCTATCTTTGGTGCTATGCATGAGTATAATATCTTCCGGTCTTACATTTTCCAAAACGTTTTTCACAATATGGTCGGACTCTTGCTGTGACCAGTCCAGCGTATCAATGGACCAGAGAATTACTTTTTCCTGCTTCTCCTTACATACTTTAAGCACGTCATTATTAATTGCGCCATAAGGTTGTTATCTGGAGGCATGGGGACGTCCTGTTAATGACAATATATGGTTATAATAGTATACTCAAATTATATGTGCTAATTCCATGCAAAAATTTTGGAACGGGAAGAAGGAGAGATAACATGTACGATTTTGATGAAGTAATTGATCGCTGCCATACTAACTGCGCCAAATGGGATGAGGTGGGGGAAGGTCTCCTGCCTATGTGGGTGGCAGATATGGATTTTAAGTCTCCGCCGGAAATCATTACGGCTTTGGAAGCAAGAGCCCGGCACGGTGTATTTGGTTATAGCGGGCGGTATGATGGTTGGTATCAGGCACTGATGTATTGGATGAAGAAAAGATATGGCTGGGAGATAAATAGGGAGTGGATTACCACCAGTCCGGGGGTTATGCCGGCTATTGAGATGTTAGTCAGAGCCTTGACTCAGCCGGAGGACCGGGTGATAATTCAACCCCCGGTTTACCATCCGTTTTTTGATGTGGTGTTGGGCAACG
>CAZYJA010000304.1:0-3199 GCA_964647245.1 uncultured Syntrophomonas sp.
TATAACACCTACAAAAATCCGGGTTTACCGCCAGGTCCAATCGCTTCTCCGGGTCGGGCGGCTATTGATGCGGCTATAAACCCCGAACCGCACGATTATTACTATTATGTAGCCAAGGGGGATAAAAGCCACCACTTTTCCTCAACTTACGCCGAGCATTTGAGCGCTAAGAGTAAATATGGACTCTAAGAAAAGAGCTGAGATAATTAATATGACTAGATCGGAACTGGTTCTCCCCGCCGGGGATTTGGAAAAACTTAAAACCGCCTTGTTATTTGGTGCTGATGCGGTATACCTGGGTGGCAAGGAGTTTAATCTGCGTGCTTTTGCGGGCAATCTGAGCATTCCTGAGATGAGGATAGGGTTGGAATATGCCCATGCGCAGAGCAAAAAAGTCTACATTACGGTAAATATTCTGGCCCATAACCGAGATATCAAGGGCTTGCCGCCTTATTTGGAAGAATTGCAACAATTGGGAGCTGACGGCCTGATAATATCGGATCCCGGGGTGATGCGCCTGGCCCAGAAATATGCGCCGGGTCTTCCGATAACAGTTAGCACCCAGGCCAATGTCAGCAATTATGAGTCGGCTGCTTTTTACCGCGACTTGGGGGCCGTCAGAGTTGTTTTGGCCCGGGAACTGACCCTGGATGAAATTGCTGATATTAAAAGGCGCGTAGATATTGAACTGGAAGTATTTGTGCATGGGGCAATGTGTGTTTCCTATTCGGGTAGATGTCTGCTTTCTCATTATATGGCCGGTAGAAGTGCTAACCAGGGGGCCTGTGCCCATCCCTGCCGTTACAAGTATGCAGTGGTGGAAGAAAAGAGGCCCGGTCAATACTATCCCATTGAGGAAGATGAGCAGGGCAGCTACATTTTTAATTCCCGCGATTTATGTTTAGTGGAATACCTGCCTAAATTAATAGAGGTTGGAGTCAATGCTTTCAAGGTCGAAGGCAGGATGAAGAGCCCCCTTTATGTAGCTTCAGTGGCCCGAGTTTACCGTCAGGTGATCGATCTATACCAAAACCAGGGCCGGGTTGGCACCGAAGCAGAAATTAACCGCTGGATGGAAGAATTATGGGCAGTAGCTACCCGGCCTTTTACCAACGGTTTTGTTGAAGGTCAAGCTGCAACGATCCAGGATATCAAAAAGCAGGAAGTCTCGGGCAGAGACGCTTTTTGCGGAATGGTAAAAGCCTATCATCCCGATACGGGGATGGTTGAAGTTGAGCAGCGTAATAATTTTGGCCCGGGAGATCAGCTGCAATTTATGCTTGCCGGCGGACCAAACCTGGATTTGCAGCTCTGGGAGTTATTTGATGCTGAGGGTAATGGATTGGACCGGGCGCGCCACCCTCTTCAGAAGGTATTCATACCTTTCGCTCAGCCGATACCTGAAAACAGCATATTAAGAAGGGTGGGGGAAAGGCCTGAGAAATGAAATTATTGCCCAGGTGGCTCCGGAGCGTATTGATATGTTAACCAAAGTGATCGAAGCATATGATAACCTGGGAATTGTCTCCACCCTTGACCAAGCCAAAGGCAAGGTGATCATCCGGGTGACCCCGGATACCTGGGCAGAAATGATGGAAATCCTGCATAACCTTCCTTTTTTCATAAGTATTTGTGAATAACTAACCCCCCCGCGGCCCAAGCTAATTGATAATAAGATAAGCTGCAGAGGGGGTTTGCTTTTGTTAAACAAACGTATAGTAATGTTAATGAGCCTGTTTTTATTTATATTTGGGGTTTTAATTGGCAGGCTTTTTTACTTTCAGGTTATAAAAGGGGAGGAAATAAGTCAACAGGCTACTGCCATGCGAAGTTTGCAGATTGAACTGCGTGAATACCAACGCGGTGACATTCTAGATCGAAATTTATCGCCGTTAACTAACAACCGCAGTTCTTTGGCTCTTTATTGTCTGCCTCGAGTTATTGCCCCAGACGGCTATTATAAGAACGATATTACAGATGAAGATTATGACCGGACCTATAACGAGTTAGCAGGTTTTTTGACGGGGATAATCACCGACAAGAGTGAAGCGGAGATTTTGAGTCAATTAAAGCCTGGCCGGAATAATCCTCAGTTTATTAGAATTGATTCTGGTCTCAGTCTCGAGCAAGCTCTGCAAATCAAAGCTGCTCACTGGCCTGGGTTAGCAGTTGCGCCCATTATTAATCGATATCGGCTGGACGGTTTTTGCGCCCATCTCCTGGGCTATGTCAGTAAAGGCCCAGCCGGTGAAGGTCAATCAGGATTAGAAAAGGCCTATAACAAAACCTTAGCCGGAAATGTAGCTGCTCAGGAATTGGTGTCCGTAATGGACGCCAGGGGCCAGGTGATTGATGGCCTTATGTTTAAGCTAAGGGATAATCAGAAGCAACAAAGTTCAGTAATTTTAACCATTGACAAGCGTATTCAGGAAGAAGTCGAAAAAGCCATTAATAAGAGAATTGAAAAAGGGGCGGTGGTGGTCATGGACATCCACACCAAAGAAATTTTGGCTATGGCCAGCCGACCTACTTTTAATCCCTACAGGGTCAACGATATTATCAGCTTTGATGAGCGCAGTACTTTAACCAATCGGGCTTTAAGCAAATACAATCCGGGATCAATATTTAAAATATTACTCAGCGCAGCAGCTCTGGAGGAAGGGAAGGTGAACCTGGAAGAACCATTCTTTTGTTCTGGCTGCTATGTTTATAATGATCAAGTAACGACTGCTTGTTGGAAGCACGAGGGACATGGCTCCCTTACTTTTGCCCAGGCCTTTGCTAATTCATGTAACCCGACATTTATTCAAGTCGGATTGCGGGTAGGGCGAAGTAAGCTTTTGCAGTATGTAGGCCAGATGCATCTCACCGACGAAACTTTAATTGGGTATAATCCCGGTAATATAGGAACCTATGTCAAGATAGCGGGGGGAAGTCCTGCCTTGGGAAATGCTTCGCTGGGGCAAGAGGGGGTAATGCTTTCACCGGTTCAAATCGCTTCACTATTATCAACTGTAGCTGATGATGGCTGGTGGGCTGCCCCATCCGTGGTGCAGTATACAATTGATCAAGATGGTCAGAAACAGATGCTCGCCAAGGGTGAGCGACAACAAGTAATCAGCCCCGCGACCGTTCGAAAAGTTCAGCAGCTTCTCGAAAAGGTCGTAGAAGAAGGAACCGGAAAGCCTGCGGCGTTAAC
>CAZYJA010000305.1:0-3192 GCA_964647245.1 uncultured Syntrophomonas sp.
AAGCACGGTCTTTCAGGTTGTACTGCACAATCATAAGTTCTTTCCAGCGATGCTTAATTTTACCCAACCTTTAGAAATAACCGATGGCTTGGTTGCTGATGAAATTCAGGAGAACCAATGGACGTTTGGCACTATTTTGCCATGGTTTAGCACTGTATCCAGCAGTTTTACCCTGGGTGCCCAGCGAAGAGGGTACTTTGAGTTGCCGGCGGCAACTATTACCGGCAGCGATGGCATGGGGTATTATAGTTACGAAAAGACCTTGGCTATTGCGCACCGGTTAGTGGTATATCCTCGGGTTTATGATCTTGCGGAGTTGGGTATTAAGGCATCCGATCTAATCGGGGAAAAGCCGGATCGGCGTTATATCCTGCCCGATCCCATACAAGTTGCCGGGTTACGTCCTTATACTCCAGATATGCCCGCACGGCGTATTGATTGGAGAGCGAGTGCCCACCAGGATATACTAATGGCAAGAATTATTGAACCATCGGCAGATCATAAATTATTCTTAGTAATGGATGTGCAAGAGTATACCAACGACTCGCGGGCAGAATATTTTGAGCCGGCGATTTCGATATTGGCTTCCCTGGCAATATGGGCAGATAGGATGAGTATTCCTTTTGGAGCACTGGTGAATGGGGTGCGCAAAAAGCTGCCGGGGCCGCTTAGCATGCCAATTGCAGGGGGCTTTGATCATCTCAGTATGTTTATGGAAAATCTGGCCCGGCTGTGCCACGATCCCGTGGGACCAATCGATGAACTTCTGCATGCAGAGGCTTCACACCTACCCTGGGGGAGCACCTTGCTGGTGATCGGTGAGCGTCGCCTTATTTCATTGGCGGCAGGTATGAGTAGAGTAATATACCTACCACCCACTGGGCTCATATCTAATAAGATGAATCAGAACGGGGTGGGCTTATGAATCAGCAGAACAAGATCTCCGTTGTAACTCTGGCCCATTTGGGGTATTTCGCCGGTATTTATCCCCTATATTATCTGCTCACCCAGCTGTTCGCCCAGTTACTTAAGGCACCCACCGCACAGATACTGCCTCTCGGGGTTATTATTGGGCTGGGGTTCATGACGGTCAGCTTAAATCTGTTGCTTACCATCAGACCTATAAGGACTCTATTCCTAGGGGCGCTTAATTTTGGGGCGGTGCTATTTATCAGCTACTTAGGGTTTGCCTATCTAAATGGAGAACTCAGTTCATTGGCTATTTATCTTCAGACATTACAGGCCAGCCAGGGGGATGTCTCAGGCTGTATCACCGCCTGGATCCTATTGATATTGGTGGCGATGATGCTCTTCAAAGCGATGCGTCTCAGTGTAAAGCTATTACCTCATGAACAGGTACGTCATCAATTTGACTTAAGCATAGGGCTTTTATTTATTGGATTACTGTTGTTAAACATCCTGGCTATAAATCCCGGTGATAGTTTCATCGCCATGGGGATATGCTTGCTGGCCAATGCCATAATACTCAACCTAACTCGTATTTCTCAAGCTGGCTCTGGCTTAAGATGGCTGGTCCTCTTGCCATTTACTGGTGTTGTTGTTGTCACCGGATGGCTGATAAATCTCGCGATTCCCTGGTTAACATCGGGATCAAGATGGATTTGGGGAGCCGCCATGCCTGGAATACAAAGCATTACGGAGAGATTTCTGATCTGGCTTTTTACCGGTGGTCATAGGTCTGAGGGTATAAGTAATACTTCCTCATCCTCATCGGGGTCTGCCAATTCGGGCGGAATAGGTATGGTGGAGACAGGCCAGGCCGAGTGGCTTCAACACTTGGGACTGGTTCTGATCTGGATAATCATCGGGGTGGTATCAATATTATCCGTTCTATTACTAATTTATTGGCTGGTGAGGCTTTTTTACCGTAAAAGTCCAGGCCGCTTGTTGGAGTATGCCGACAAAAAAGAGAAAGGGAGGGGTAACCAGATCATTCCTTTTCTGATTCAACTGTTTGTACGGTTCAGCCTTTTGCTGCAGGCTTGGAACTTTAATCGATTGGATGTGGCGGAACTATATTATTACTTGCTGATCTGGGGTAATTTCAAACGGCATCCTCGTAACAGTTATGAGACTCCCTATGAATACAGTTCACGGTTAGGTCGGATATATCCTCACCAGAGGGACATTATCAGCACTGTGACTGAACTTTATGTAACGTGGCGATACGGAAAAAAAGCAGTTGATGTTGTTCTTCTGCAACAAATACGCTCATCCCTGCGCCTGTTATGGAAAAGAATCAGTTCCGATGCGGTATAATACTATTAAACAAATTTCTTCCGCCGAGTTAATTATTAAGAGGTCCAAATTTAACTGTAAAACAAATCAGTATTTGTGGTTTGGTCAGTAAAGGCTATAATTAAAAAATAAAACCAGCCAAGGGGGTTAAACAATGCAAAATTACACAGCCAGCAAACGACCAATTATTAAACTACCGATTACACCAACTGAAATAATCCTCGAACTTACGGGCACCATGGCCTTACTCACCATGTTATTCGTGTTGATTAAATATTGGTCTATACTGCCAGCAACCATACCTACTCATTTTGGGTTTTCCGGGAACCCTGATGGCTGGGGTGGGAAGGAATCACTGCTGTTTTTGCCAATCCTGGGAATGCTCCTATATGTATGTATGGGGTTATTGAGCAGGTATCCTCATACTTTCAACTATCCCGTACCCATAACCGAAGAAAATGCACCGGTTCAATACTTGCTAGGCAGGAAGATAATAAACTGGTTAAGAACCTTTGTGGTTATACTGTTTGGCTATCTTGAATGGGTAAGCATACAAACAGCCCTGGGAAATTTATCAGGACTTGGGCCCTGGTTTATTGCGATAATACTAATTGTTACCTTTATTCCTATCGTTTCTTACGTTATTAACGCGCGCCGGCAATATCACAAGAGCATATATAAAAAAGGTTAGGAATTTCTAGATAAAGATTGGAAATATCAACTTCCCGCAGGTAAGAAGCTAAGTGATTATCATGCGGAATTTAGATGTCTATATCAGATTTTGACTAGCTGATGGTTTTCAGCGTGAGGTAGATTAATTGACTAAAAAACTATACATAACCGAAAAACCTTCGGTGGCTGATAGCTTTGCCAGCGTATTAGGTTTAGTAATATCGAAATCAGACCGGAATAGGGGATATGCAGAAAATGATC
>CAZYJA010000306.1:0-3189 GCA_964647245.1 uncultured Syntrophomonas sp.
GGGCCGAGATAAAAGGTGCAGATCAGATGCGATTTGGCATAGATATCCGCGGTGGAGTTGATGCCACCTTTGAACCCAAGGATTTGGGGCGGGCACCAACCGCAGATGAACTGGAGTCGGCCCGGGTTGTTATTGAAACCCGTATGGATGCTGCTAATATCACCGATCGTGATGTTACTATAGATAAAACCAACGGCAAAATTCTGGTCAGGTTTCCCTGGAAATCCAACGAGGCTGATTTTGATCCGCAAAAAGCTGTGTCCGAATTAGGTGAAACCGCTCACCTTACCTTTAGAGATCCCCATGGCAAAATGATCCTGGAGGGAAGCGATGTAACCAGAAGCTATGCCCTAACCAGTCAGATAGATCAAAAACCTATGGTGGCCCTGGAGCTATCGGCCGACGGCGGTAAAAAGTTTGCAGATGCTACCGGCAGGCTGATCGGACAAAATATTACCATCTATATGGATGATACCGAAATATCTTCGGCCATCGTAGAGTCACAGATTATAGGTGGTCACGCGAGTATTACCAGGATTGGGAGCATGGAGGCAGCAACTCTGCTGGCCAATAGAATTAATTCCGGCTCTCTGCCGTATTCCCTGGTAGCTAATAACTGCAATATTATAAGTCCTACCCTGGGCAGTAACGCCCTGGAGGTTATGGTGCTGGCAGGCAAGGCAGCCCTGGCTGTGGTGGGCTTGTTCATGCTGGTCTATTATCGGCTGCCGGGTCTGGTAGCCTGCATAGCCCTGCTTTTACAAGTGAGCGGCCAATTGCTGGCCTTATCCGTACCGCAGTTTACCCTCACCCTGGCCGGTATGGCTGGTCTAATTCTGTCTATCGGCATGGGCGTTGACGCCAATGTGATAATATCGGAGAGAATCAAGGAAGAGATCAATGCTGGCAAATCTCTGCGCGCAGCTATTGACGCGGGTTTTAACAAAGCCTTTGCCTCGGTTTTCGACGGTAATATTACGGTTATCATTGTGGCCTTAATTTTAATAAAGTTTGGTTCGGGTGCCTTGCTGTCTTTCGGCTACACGCTGGTGACTGGTGTTATGATGAACTTTATTGCCGGGGTCACAGCATCCCGGCTCATGATAAGCTCACTCAGCACTTTTGAGTCACTGCGCCGGCCGCATTATTTTGGAGCAAGGAGGACAGCCAAACCATGATAAAATTCTACAAGCATAGATATATTTATTTTATGATTTCAATTTGTTTGCTTTTAGCAGGAGTTGTGGCCGTTTATATTAATGGTATCCAGCTGGATATTCAGTTTAAGGGCGGCACTATTTTTAAGTATACTTACAGCGGGACAATTGACGAAGAAATAGCTGCCAACGTGGTTAAACTAGCGGTGGGAAGAACAACCAACGGGCAGTTGCAGTCCAATATGATTACCCAGGAACGAATGCTTGTTTTGAGCCTGGCTGACAATGAGTCACTAACCTCTCAGGAGCAGGAGGCAGTATCGGCCGCACTGGGCCAAGCATTTCCTGACGCAAATCTGGCCTTGTCAGAATCACTGACCGTCGAACCGTTCATGGGAGCACGCTTTTTTAAAAACGGCATGATTGCCATAGGCCTTTCGTTTATGTTGGTCATGGTATATGTAGGCTTTCGGTTTAGGAATATGGGAGGACTGTCAGCGGGCACAACGGCGATTATAGCCTTGATTCACGATGCCCTTATCGTAACCGCTGCCTTTATTATCTTTAAGATACCGCTGAATGACTCGTTTATCGCGGCCATACTAACTATTATCGGCTTTTCTATCAATGACACCATTGTCATATATGACCGTATAAGGGAAAACACCCATCTATACGGAAGGAAAATATCTGCCGGGGAACTGGTTGATAAGAGTATTAATCAGTCCATGTCGCGCTCTATCAATACCAATATCGCGGTATTGGCAAGCATTACTGTGGTATATGTCTTTGCCCAGATCTATAATATCGAATCCATTAGGGCATTTGCTCTGCCTATGATGTTTGGTACGGTTTCCGGCTGCTACTCCACCATCTGCATAGCCGGACCCTTATGGGCTATGTGGCAAAACCACTAAAAGGGCGTAATAACTGGGGGTCAGACCCCCAGTTATTTTCTTTTATTTGCACAGGAAATATATCATGAAGGGGCTTTTATGAGAATCAAATTCTTCCCGGTTGTAATTGCCATATAACTTATGTATGTTAAAGCCCGCTTGACTGACAAGGCGCTCAAACTGTTCTTTTTCGATCAGGCTAAAGCAAATATTCAGCTGGCGTTCCGCCAGCTGTTCGCCTTTTTGGTTATAGATAGCATAGTATTGAGTGCCTTTTATGAGGCTGGGTTCAGCATCAATATATTCTTCGGAGTGGAGTTCGAGAGTTTGATCATCCGGGAGAGAGAATTTGCCGCGTAATACTTTTTCACCGGTAGCCAAACGAGCCCTTAAGACAGGGTTATGCAATGTGCATATAAACATCCCGTTGTCAGTAAGATGGGCATTAATTCTTTCCAGAGCTGCCATCTGTTTTGATTCCCCAATCAATTCCATGAAAGAATTGAAAGGAATGAAAATATCG
The DNA here is from genome assembly GCA_964647245.1 of uncultured Syntrophomonas sp. Classification (GTDB taxonomy): domain Bacteria; phylum Bacillota; class Syntrophomonadia; order Syntrophomonadales; family Syntrophomonadaceae; genus PHAA01. The sequence continues at coordinate 2,577 of CAZYJA010000306.1, forward strand.
TTAAAACGCTTGCCGAGATCCAGATGGCAGATATCCGCTTCCACCAGATGGGCTTCCAAGTTGTTTTTAATCAGTTTATCCTGGAATTTATCCAGCATCCGTGCAGAATAATCAACGCAGGTCAAGGAATTGCCTTGCTTAAGCAGAGGCAGGGATACCCGGCCCGTTCCGCACATTAGTTCCAAGATGTCGCAATTCCCTTTTATCTTGAATTCTTGCAGGTAAAAGGGGATGTCAAGATCGGCAGTCACATAGTAATCATAGATATCAGCAACATCATCGAACACAATTGGTTTATCCACAACGCCTTACCTCCTTTTAGTTTCTTCTTTCTTGGAGCCGGTTAAAAGCATTAAGTTTCTCCCTTCGGTAGGTGCCCCAATATGATGCGTGGGATCTGGAAGAGGCATATTCCTACCATCTGGACAAACACACGCGGTATCGTCCTTTTTTGCTCAACCCCTCAACCGCATCCAGGCGTATTCTGCCTAATCCACGTACCGATAGGAGATCTGCCGCCTCAACCAAAGCGGCGTTTTTTGGGATGACCTGGTGGTTTAATCTTACCCTGCCAGCTTCGATCAACTCTGATGCGTCGGATCGAGAAATTCGG
>CAZYJA010000307.1:0-3188 GCA_964647245.1 uncultured Syntrophomonas sp.
TGGGCAAAGTGCCAGTGTGGTGCAATGATGTGCCAGGATTCATATCCAATCGGGTCTTGCAGGTCATGATCAACGAAGCCCTATGGGAACTTTACGAAGGAGTAGCTCCTGCCAAGAATATAGACGACATCATGAAGCTCGGTATGAATCATCCCATGGGACCATTGGAACTGGCAGATCTGATTGGTCTCGATACTGTTCTGGCTATCCTGAATGTTATGTATCAAGGTTACGGCGACCCCAAATATCGTCCTTCCCCCTTGCTCAGGCAATATGTGCAAGCTGGCTGGCTCGGCCGCAAGGTTGGCAAAGGCATTTACGACTATAACAAATAAGTCAGCTTAGCGAATAAGCAAAAGCCCACAGAATAAAGAGATGGGAGTTGAAATATATGGATTTCGGATTAAGTGAAGATTCCTTAATGATGAGAGATATGTTTAGAAAATTTGCCAAAAATGAGGTGGCACCCCTTGCTGCTGAACTAGATAAGACCCACCGCTTTCCAATGGAGACCTTTAAGAAAATGGGAGGACTCGGTTTAACCGGCCTGCCAATCCCTGAAGAATGGGGAGGAGCAGGCGCCAGTTACTTGGATTATGCCATTTTTGTAGAGGAACTTGCCAAAGTATGTGCCTCCACCGCTGTAATAATGAGTGTTCATACCGGTTTGGGCTGCATGAGTACCTGGCTCTATGGTGGCGACAAGGTAAAGCAGAAATACCTGAGAGCCCTGGCTACCGGAGAAATCGTAGGGGCATATGCCCTCACCGAACCCAATGCTGGTTCGGACGCTGCCTCTATCAAGTGCAAAGCTGAAGATAAGGGTGATCATTTTATAATCAACGGCAGCAAGATATTTATAACTAATGGCGGAGTTGCCACAACCTATTGCACCTTTGTCAAGAGCGACCCAACCCAGGGTTCCGGTAAAGGTATTACCTGCATGCAAATAGAGCGGGACACCCCCGGTTTTACCATGAGCAAACCGGTAGAAAAGATGGGTATGCATGGCTCTCCTACCGTAGAACTATATTTCGAGAACGTAAAAGTACCCAAAGAAAATATGCTGGGTGAACAGAATAACGGCTTCCAGGTAGCTATGGGTCTTCTAGCCGGTGGACGTATCACTATTGGTGCTCAAGGGCTGGGCATCGGCGAAGGAGCCCTGGAATTTACCACCCAATATATTAAGGAAAGACAGCAGTTTGGCAAGCCACTGGCTGCCAACCAGGGAGTGCAGTTCATGATGGCCGATATGGCTACAGCCCTGGATGCCGCCCAGCTATTGATATATCGGGCTGCCTGGCTAAAAGACAATAAACTTCCTCACAACAAGGAAGCTTCGATGGGTAAAAAGTTTGCCACTGATACCAGCATGGAAGTGTGCACCAACTGCGTCCAGTTAATGGGGGGCTATGGCTACTGCAGTGAATTTCCGATTGAGCGCATGATGAGAGACGTAAAGATAACTCAAATCTATGAAGGTTCCAACCAGATTCAACGGATGATCATTGGCCGGGAAGTAATCGGCAAGTGGTAAGTAATTAAATTTGTATCTCCTTTGGGCCAGTAATAACCTGGCCCGCAGGGGGTGCAGAAGAGATATATAACCAAGAGGATGTGGTAAACACCAGAAGTTTCCTAATGTTTAAGAAAGAGGAGGAGGTAGATTAATGGGTAAACCGCAAAAGATTACACTCAAGGAAGGTGCCAATTTAATTCAAAACGGTGACTTTTTATCGTTCAGTGGTTTTACAATCTGGCGTCGCCCCATGGCTATGATCTATGAAATGGTACGTCAGGGTAAAAAAGACCTGCATTTATTTGAAGTAAATGGAGGTACCCACACGGAAGTTCTGGCCGGAGCAGGATGTATAAAAATGTGGGAGTCCTGCTGGGTAGGACATGAACTTTATGGAAAACTCGGTGAAGGTGTGGCTCGCGGACAGGTCGAAGGGACGATACTGGTAGAGGATTACAGCCACGCCCAAATGGTAGCCAGGTTACTGGCGGGGGCATATGGCCTGCCTTTCTTCCCGACGGCTCTCTCCATGGGTACTGATATTCTCAATCCCAAGTATGACATGTTAGGCAAAGCTGGACTACGGGATGGCTCAAATCCCAAAATACCTTTCAAGAAATATGAGGTTGCTCCCGATCCCTTGTACAACAGGGGGGATCTCCTCTTAATGCCGGCTGCCAATCCTGACTGGGCTATCGTCTACGCTTCACAGGTAGGCGATGAAGGAACGGTACGGGTATTCTCCCAGACCTATGTAGATCTGGAGGTTATCAAGGCCGCCGACAAAGTAATAGTAATTGCTGAGGAAATTGTACCTGACAGCTATCTGAGACAGGAACCAGAAAAAAATATTGCCCCTGGTTATGCTATTGATTATGTCATAGAACTGCCATATGGTGCACATCCCACTGGATCACAATTCTTCTATGACGTTGACGCTGATTTCATAAAAACCTTCTACCAGGCCTCGAAAAAACAGGATACTTTTGATAAATGGGCCGAAGAATGGATTTTCGGAGTGTCATCCCATGAAGAATATCTTGATAAGCTGGGCATTAATAGGCTGAAAACCCTGAAGGCCAATTCTTTCCTTGGCTATTCAACTGCTGTGAAAAGGGGGACGAGATAAATGACTGCAAAAAACTATGCGGAATCCTATAAAGGTGTCGATTTACTCGCGGTAGCAGCGGCGAGAGAAGTTCAAGATGGCGACGTCGTTTTTGCAGGTACGGGCCTGCCTATGCTGGCCATAGCGTTAGCCCAACTATATTCAGCCCCTAATGCCGTATGTATTTACGAAGCTGGCAGTATCGATGGCCGCCCCATTGATCTCCCTACTTCGGTGGGCGACTCCCGTTGCGCTTACCAGTCGGCGGTGGCCGCGGGACTGACCGAAGCATTCTATGGACAACTGCATTGTGGTTATGTGGACCTGGCTTTCTTAGGTGGTGCCGAGATTGATCAGTATGGCAATGTTAACACCACCGTGGTAGGTGACTATGCTGCTCCCGAAAAACGCTTTACCGGCAGCGGCGGCAATCCAGATATCAATTCTCTGGCTAAGAGAACGGTGTTCATAATGGTTCAGGAAAAACGCCGTTTCAAAGAGCATGTTGATTATATTACCTCTCCGGGATGGCGCTTGCCCAAATGGCCATCCGGCGAA
>CAZYJA010000308.1:0-3158 GCA_964647245.1 uncultured Syntrophomonas sp.
ACTCCGCTTATAGATTTACTTGCTATATAATCTTATTCTATAATAGACCTCCCCTTCATGAATAATCTGCCTTTCAGCAAGTCCCTTCTCATTATATGTTGGTAATTTACCTTAAATACATATTTTAACTTTATAACTGATTAGCCAGCGGTTAATTTGTAGCAGATAAGCCATAAACTGCACATCGCCCATTAGTTGGCCGAACCAGGGCAATTGCAAGAAAGGTCGGCCCGAGTTCAGGATACCGGCCAGGGCTTTACGGTCAATCAAATTTAGCAGCGGTGAGGCCGGATTCTTTAGAATGGTGTCCAATTCAGAGCGTACTTTCTGGCCATAAATGGGATGATGGCTTTTGGGATAAGGACTCTTGGGGCGCATAAGTACCTCCTCGGGAAGTAAACCATGCAAGGCCCGTCGTAATATACCTTTGCTCATTCCGTTATGATTCTTCATGCTCCAGGGAATGTTCCATATATATTCCAGCAGACGATGATCACTGAACGGAACCCTTACCTCCAGTCCCCAGGCCATGCTCATTCGATCCTTACGGTCCAGGAGAGTGGGCATAAATCGACTTATATTGAGGTAAAACATTTCCCGCTGGCGAGCTTCAGTAAGACTTTCTCCCTCTAAGCGCGGTACTTCAGCCTGGGCCTCAAGGTATCTGGCTCGACCGTACTCGGCCAGATCTATCTTTTTCACCAGTTCGGGTGATAAATAAGCCATTCTTTCAGCCACCATCCTGATCCAGGGAAAAGTTTCGAATTCATCCTGGACACGAAACCAGGGATACCCCCCCAGAATTTCATCTGCACACTCGCCCGAAAGTGCCACCACTGCCCCTTTGCGCACTTCACGGCAAAATAAATAAAGTGAAGCATCGATATCGGTCATTCCCGGCAGATCCTGCGCCACCATGGCGGGCCTGAGCGCAGCAAAGAGTTCTGTATTTTCAATGAATATGGATTTGTGATCGGTACCCAGATATTTCGAAACCCGCTCTGCCCAAGGAGTATCCGCGCTGGTTTCAAATGAATTGGAGCGGTAATATTTATCGTTGTCTAAATAATCTACGGAAAAGGTTGTTAGCGGAGGATGTCCCTCTTCACGTAATACCTGGGCCGCTACCGCGGTAATAGCGCTGGAATCCAAACCACCCGATAAAAAAGTACAAATCGGCACATCTGCTACCATTTGCCGTTTAACTGTATCCTGGAATAGTTCCCGCAAATGATAGGTGGTTGTATCCAGATTCTCCCGATGGGGAGAGCTTTCCAGACACCAGTAACGGTAGTTATGAATACCATGACAGTCGTACCATAGCATATGTCCCGGTTTCACTTCACATAAGCCTTTAAACACTCCATTGCCTGGGGTGCGGGCTGGACCAAGCCCAAATATCTCGGCCAGGCCTAGCGAATCGACTATTGGTTCCACCTGGGGGTGAACTAAAAGCGCCTTAATTTCTGAGGCGAAAATAAAATTATCTCCCTGCTGGGTATAGAATAGAGGTTTTACCCCCAAACGGTCACGGGCCATGAACAGGCTCTGTTTTTCTTCATCCCAAATCGCAAAAGCAAAAATGCCATTAAACCTCTTTACACATTCACTGCCCCACTTGATAAACGCTACCAATATTACTTCGGTATCTGAATTTCGAGTTTGAAAGTCATATCCACAACTTTCCAGAGTACTTCTTATTTCTGAGGTATTGTAGAGTTCCCCATTATAAATAATAGTATATTCCCTGCCATTGCGACTGCGAGTCATTGGTTGCGCCCCGCCTGCAGGATCTACCACTACCAGGCGGCGGTGTCCCAGAATGGCATGAGATGATTGCCAGATACCCTCGGCATCCGGACCACGGGGAATCAGGCTGCTCACCATTGCCTCCATTACCGCTCTCTGCCCCAGTATATTTGCTTTTAAATCAATCCACCCTGCTATTCCACACATAAGCTTCAGCTCCTAACCATTAAAATTAAAAAAATGGCGCGTAGAGATCAAAATCTCTGCGGCGCCATTGCCTATGAGCAAAATATGTTCATAGTGGCTAAAAGGTGTCTGGAACTTATAGGATAGTGTTACGCCGGGACGTTCTTTCTGTAACACAGCAAACCATAAGAATTCCAACAATGGGAGCCCGCGGAAACAAGCTGGTCGTTTTTAATTGATTGGTATAACGGGAATACAGGTATGAGATTTTGGTATGGTTAGAATGTGTATGAGATTTTAGTAATGGTTAGAATGAAGAGAAAATGTTGCAATAGTGGGGTTCATCATAGCGGGGTTCATCGCAATGCTATGGTAAGAACAATAAAAATGATTGAAGGGGATACTTTGTCAAAAAGCCTGATTTACAGGACTTAATGCAATGAAAATACAAAGAGCATAAGCTCTGTTACAGAAAGAACGTCCCGGTGTAACAGGTGTAACAAAGGAGGTATCCTATCTTATCTAGGTATACCTCCTTTATCCTAATGCTTATCCTATTTAAACTATTTCTTTTTCTTAGGAGCGGCTTTTTTGGCAGCTTTTGCTGGAGCGGCTTTTACAGGAGGTTTAGGCAGTGCTACCGCTTCCTTCAGGGATTTGCCGGGCTTAAATGCTGGAACTTTAGTAGCTGGAACCGTAATTTCTTGTCCGGTGGCTGGACTTATTACTTTCCTTTCTTTACGATCGCGTACTTCAAAGCTACCAAAACCGATGATCTGTACTTTATCGCCTTTTGCCAATGCCAGTTGGATAGTTCCCGTGATGGCTTCCAATGCTTTTGCAGCATCTTTTTGCGTGATACCCGCTTTTTCTGCTAGAGACTTTACAAGTTCCGATTTGTTCACGACATAATCCTCCCTTTAAATTTTTTTAACCATATCTTACATTCCCCATAAAATCGGCAAATCCTTCTAAAAAATGATAATTAATAAAATTTTTTTATTTTTATTATCCCTGATTATATCGGGCTTTCCTTAGTATTAATTCTGCCCAATATGGATTCTTTTTTATACATGCTGGTACTAATTAATGCCTATTTTTCGGGATTATCTTAATGAGAACCAATGAGACGATTTTAACCTGGATATGTCTAAAATCCAATTTGGGCTCGCTAATACCATAAAATTTACCATTAGATTTTCCAACATTTCATATCAGATTGG
>CAZYJA010000309.1:0-3135 GCA_964647245.1 uncultured Syntrophomonas sp.
GAAACGGCAGCTATATGTTGCCATGACCAGAGCCAAACGTAATCTTAATATTCACGATAATGGAAATTATCTCGATTTTATTAAGACAGAGGGGCTTGTGGTCTATAGTAATCCTAATATTTTCCCCCCTCCGGCTCACCTGGCTATGCAATTAACATATAGGGATGTATGGCTGGATTTCTTCAAATCTCGGCAAAAGTTAATTTCTCAATTTACAAGTGGCGAAATACTCACTTTTGATGGAGATTGCTGCCGCAATTCCAAAGGAGAAATGGTATTAAAATTTTCAAAACAGCTTATTAAACAAATGGAGGCTCTCAAGAAAAAGAATTATGTACCCAAAACCGCAAAGATTAGATTTATTGTGTTCTGGCAGAAAGAAAACTCAGACCAGGAGAGTAGAATTATTTTGCCGGAACTTGAGTTTGAGAAAGCTGAGGATATCAAGACAAGCAATAACTTGGGGTCAGGCCCCAAGTTATTAGGTAATATAATTACGGGAAGGTGATATTATGGATTTGGAAAAAGAAAAGATCATTAAAGCCAGTGAAATCTTGAACAAAATGGCAAACGGGATTAATCCGGTAAATGGAGGGCCAATCGATACTGATTGTTTTTTGCAGGACCCGCGTATAATAAGGTGTCTTTTCTTTGTGCAACAGGTATTGAATAAAGCTGCTAAAGGCTCAATAAATACAAGTAGTAGAAAAATAGCGCAGTTCTTAATTACTGCTGAAGAAAAAAGCAAAGTCCGATTTCCAGAAGAGAATATCGGAATTAATAAATTTGCCAGATGTATTAACAGTGCAATAGATTTGAATCGAAGCAGAAAAATAACAGGAGTAGAAATTAATAAACAATTGAAGAAAATGGGAATATTAGCGGAGGAATTACTAGCAAACGGCAAGAAAAGGACTAAAGTCAATGATATTTCTCCTAAATATGGAATTTTAACTGAAAAACGAAACTATAATGGCGATGAGTATGATATGGTTTGTTTCAACGATATCGGGAAGAAGTTTTTATTAGATAATCTGGAAAAGATATTGGAATGGAACGCGGAAAACGTTTAGCTCAATAAGCTATATAAAAATAGATGAGCTAGAAATTTATAAGGGGTTTATCATGGCAAAAACCACAGCAGCAGTTGGTATGAAAATAGGAGTGGTTGGAGGGAGATTGATTGGTGTCAACTATTGAATTGGTGGCAATTAATGCGAACAACAATAATATTAAGGCTCGGCGGCTTGATACCGGCGACAAAATGGTATGGCGGGGAAGAAACTACCCTCCATTGGTGGTGGAAGGAGAGATATTTGAAGTAGAACCGGAAAAGGCATGGGTTTTCAATAAGGCTCACTTCGTATCTGGTAAAATTGTCAGTAATCGCATCGACATTACTGCCTTAGGACTTGAACCCCTGCCGGTAAATTGCTTTGACCGCCGGAGACGTGAATATGAGATGGAACAGGTCATACCCGGAGCTATAGAGGATGAAATGGAAGATCCTATAACTGACGCGGTGGATCTGAAAAATATGGGACGAATTGATGAGGCATGGGAAGTATTGAACAGGGTAGTTGAACAGGATATGCGCTGTATTGACGCCCACGTACATATGGGTCTTTTTACATTTGGTGATGGGCAGAGTGAATATTGGACCAAACAGGCTTTAAAACATTATACGGTGGGAGTGGAATTGGGCAATTATTTCCTGGGGCTAAGCTTTTCCGGAAAATTACCCTGGGGTTTGATAGATAACCGCCCATATTTGCGGGCTTTGCATGGCCAGTGTTTGTGCTATTGGGCTTTGAATGATTTTAATGCTGCCGCCGAGTCAGCCCGGCTTATTCTCAAGTTAAACCCGCCAGACAACCAGGGGGTAAGATTCATACTACCGGATATTGAAAAGAGAATTCCGCGACAAAGCATTACGAGCAGAGAAAGACAGAGATCATGACCAATAAGCGATAACAAAATCTAATATTTTAGGATTTTAAAGGTAATGAATACTTAATCCTGCACTTGGCTAAACACTCTGAAACCAGGAGCCTTTGGTGGTTTACCAGGCACATTATGGTGATTATGGTATCTGGGTTAGACCTCTTGACTTGTTTTTGGATCAAATAGAATTCAATGGGCTAAGGGTTAATCGGTTTGATGAAATTAAGTAATCCGATAGCAGTTTTCAATTTTATAGGAGCCATTCATAATTGCGTTTGCCATAAAGAATGCGGCGAATCTGCACGGTGTCGCCCCTCACAACGTAAAACACCAGGTAGTTTTCCACAACCAGACAACGGTAGCCCTTCACTTTCAGAGAATTGTTGCGTACATAAGGGCACCGATCCGGCATCTGCGAAAGACTACTGATTTTCTCGACAATCAGATCATAGTACCGTAGTGCGGCATCAGCAGAAAGGGTGTTTAGATAGTTGATGAGGTCCTTCAAATCCCGCTTGGCAGCGGGGTATATCTTCACCTTATAGACGTCCATGAACTGTATCCCTCAACTGCTTTGATACTTCCAGGAAATCCTCACCTTGAGCTCCGCTGATGATTTCCTCCTCTGCCTCGGCTAGTTTTGCGTATAGGTTGATCAGCGCCTGCTGGCGCTCATAAGTCTCCAAGCTCATCACAACCATGTCTCCTACACCGTTTTTAGTGATGAAAACAGGCTCGCGGGTCTGATGGCAAATCTCCGAAATATCGTTGGCATTGTTCCTTAAATCCGAAATGGGTCTTATATTTGGCATTTCAAAACCCCCATACTCAATATTTACACCAAAATTATATCAGAATATTGAGAGTTAATCAACGATAATACCCGTCTGCTGGTGCGCTGGACCGCTAACCAAAATGAAGGGATAGGGCCATTGATGCTAAGATGCTTTGACATATACGAAACAAAAGAATTCAGGCAGATTCAACAGGGAAGATAAATTCTTAGAAATGTGTAGAAGAGAGTCTCCTTAATTAAAGACTCTCTTCTGTCAGTTGGCTCAATGGCTGCGCGACAACTGCTAATTTACCGTTGACACCAAAATATTCCAATGATATACTTATGCTAAGTATTAACACCTGAGTTTTGCAGTAACAATGGATAAAAAATACCCGTTAGCCCATTATTTACAG
>CAZYJA010000310.1:0-3095 GCA_964647245.1 uncultured Syntrophomonas sp.
TTTTTAAGTGCCTATCCTATCAAGGGAAAACACCCTGTTTCAGCAGGGGAATCATTATTTAATATATCAAAAATTGAAAGGGGTTGAAAGTCGATGGCAACAAGCGATGCGGTTAGTCAGGCCACAAGATTAGGGGAAATAGGTTTTCCGGAATTCACAGCCAAACTTATTACAGACACCTTTGATGCACTGGTAGCGGCCAATATTCGACAGACTGAAGCTTATATGGAACTGGTTAAGCAGATGTCAAAATCACTATCTGATTTCATCAATGACACAAAGGATGATATTGGAGGTGAACTTCTACTGCAATTTGCAGCCAGATGTTTGCCTGATCCTGGCAATGTAAGTGGTACCATCATCAGAAAAGACAATGCTGCAGCATTAACTGCTAATGAAGCTACTGCAATAAACAATGCGGTAAAGGTTGAGGGTGTTCAGGATAAGGTGGTCAGCGAAGGTGAAGCAGTAAATGGCAAATTCGATGTAATTATGGAGGCTATTGCTAAACGGATTAGTGCGGATAAGTATTCCCTATTCAGGGAAATGGTCAAGATGGGGGTACTAAGACTGGTAGTTGAGCATGGGGTAATTGAAACCAAATTGACCTTTAACACTTATGGATCAAATTTCTATCAGAGTAATGCTTCGCAGTATCATAGGGACGATTTTGCTTTCCGGTCATCAGCCAGAACTGGATCATTTTTAAGTCCATGGGTGAAGGCGTCGGCTTCGGTGGCCTATACCAGCATGAACATATCATCGGCCAGCCAGATGAACAGGGATGTTTCGGGGAGTTCGGTGCAGATTTTCGGCGGGGTCAAAATAGACTTTAAAACCGACTACCAGGCACTTTCTTAATCCAATATTTAATAATGGTAAAATGAAGTCGAAAATCGAGGTGAAATCATGGGACTTAACGACGTGCGTTTGACTGAGCTAGGATTTGCAGATTTCACTGCGCTTTTAATAACTCAGACCCTGGACGCGATAATTGCAGCTCAGCTGGACCAGGAAAAGAAAATAGCTGAAATTCAGAAGAGCGTCAGGTTGTCGAGTGAGGAGTTTGCCCTGCAATTTCTTAGTGATCAAGCTCCCAGGGATGAAATTATTCGGATGTTTCCGGTAGTTGAGAAGGACATCGTCAAAAGTGCGGTCGATGCAGGTATGAGCTACAAGGTTTTCAAACGTGGAAAAATAGAGTCTCCTGCAGTATTGGCATTGACGGGCTATAAAATGGCTGAAGGTGATTGGGAAGGAAATAGCATTGAAAATGCGGTGATAACGGAGCGGGGCTACGAGAACATTGAAAACGCCGTCAGGATTTCACTGGCTAAACGTCAGCAAGAATTCCTCGCCATCATGCTTAATAATGGAATGCCCCGGGTATTTGTGGACAATGGTAGAATTTCGGCCAAGTTGACGATAAATTTTGACCGCTCTAACCAGAGTTATACAGGCAAGACAATCAATAAGCTAGTGCCCCAGGTGCTTAGCCAGGGTTTAAGGGTTAAACCGGTTAACTCCTCGGGCCCGGAGTTCTTCACTTTAAAGTCAAATATAACCAGCGAAATAGAAATCAACTTTAAGACTTTGATTACCTAGGGGGGTCTCCATATGGCAGATAAAATTATTGATAAGAACTTATATCTTACTGAAATGATTCTGGCAATTCACCATGAGGTCCAAAGCGCGGTTGATTATATTTCGGAGGTGGCAACCCAACAGAGTACCGAGCTGGGTCAAAGTACCGCCTTAATGGGAATTCAAAATATTCGCCTGAAGCTGCCTTTTAGCATGGAGCTGGAACAAAAGCAAAAGGCGATAACTGCGATTGATACCCATCTCAACATTGACCAAATCAACAAAAACCTGGCACTCCGCAAAGGGTTTATGGTTGATAACGGTAAAGCCGGTAAAATGGGTATTTATACTAAGATCAAGGTTTTTCCCAATCCTACTATTGGAGCGGTATTAGTACCGGAAAATCCTGATCAACCAGTAAAGGTCCAAACAGGTGAAATAGAAATCGTATTTGCTCCTTTGAATCGGTGATAATCAGCAGAACGCGGGAACGCGGAACGCGGGGACGGTTCTTTTGATATATAAAATAATTGCATATAAGTGGTAAAAACAGGAAGATTAATGCTGCATGACGAGAAGTGCAAGAAAAAAAGTGAAACGGGAATCTATCATGTGATGGTGAGAGGGAATAACCGACAGGTTATTTTTTATGATGAGGATGACCGGCAAAAATACCTGAAAAATTAGAACGAGCTAAAAAGCAGGGCTGATTATTATTAGAGCATGATGTATCAAAGAACCGTTCCTGTGATTTATTACCATCTGGACAAACGTACGCGGTATCGTCCTTTTTTGCTCAACCCTTCAACCGCATCCACGCGTATTCTGCCTAGTCCACGTACCGATAGGAGATCTGCCGCCTCAACAGAAGCGGCGTTTTTTTGGATGACCTGATGGTTCAATCTTACCCTGCCAGCTTCAATCAACTCTGATGCGTCGGATCGAGAAATCCGGCAGGCTGCTGCGAGAACCGCATCCAGACGAAGCGATGGAATGGTGCAATTGATCTGCATGGGTTCTGATTCAGGCAAGGGCAAGTTCTCCCTGTCACTTCGCTCTGTTACCACCCGGCTATGACCTACCCGTTCTAATTGCTGGCACAGGTAAGTCGTCAGACTCAGATCAACCATGGCAATCGCTTCACGATCCTGAACCAGTATGTCACCGACTTTTTCCCGCTTAATCCCCAGATTCATGATTGCTCCTAGATAATCGCGATGACCAAGGGAGGTTTCCTTTTTATCGGTCGGCTTAATGCGGATGCACTCAATATGATCATCCATGTCTTCTTGCCATGCTGGAAAAAGGAGCAGGCGTTTCCTCTCGGCTGCATCGAAACCGCCGTCCATTTTCCAGAGAATGTCTGCATACTGAACTGCCACTGCCTCTCCGAGAACTTGCTGTCTAAGATCAAGAAAATCGGTGCTCACACTGACTCCCTGCAATGCCCTCCGAGCAAGCTCATCCAGGCGAGCTACCAGGAGTTTTTCTTCTTGGTTTTCAGCCAAACT
>CAZYJA010000311.1:0-3049 GCA_964647245.1 uncultured Syntrophomonas sp.
AATAACAGTATCGTACCCACCCAAGGAGAAATGATTATTTTAGAAGCCGGAGACACCGCGTTGGTTATTTCCCAAACGATGCTGGCTGCCGATAAAAAGGATACGGAGTATTCTATGGAGAGAAAAGCAACCTATGTGTTTAAGAAAAATTCACAGGGCGCATGGCTTTGCGCAATTGATAACTCATATGGTACAGACTTAATCAATAAGTAGACATTTAAGTTACGGTGAAGGTCGGTATGGCCATAAATATGCAAAGTCCCTGGAAATGGTTATGTCCAGGGACTTTGCAATGTTTGCATCATTAATTGGGTCGTCTTTAAAAATCACGTAGTTTAAACCTGAACATATTGCTTGGTTACAAAGTCTGCATAGGCCTCAACGCCATGTTCGCCTATATCGAGTCCTTCTTCTTCCTCATCAACTGATGCCCGTAAACCAATGGTTGCTTTAATAGCTGAGAAGAGAATGAAGGCGAGCACAGAAGTCCAGGCAAATACAGCAGCAATACCAATAAGTTGTGTAACCAGAAGTTCAGCCCCGCCTCCATACAGCAATCCACCGTCCACCGCCAATACTCCAACCATAGCAGTTCCAAATGATCCACACACCGCGTGAACCGAGACTGCACCCACAGGGTCATCAATTTTTAATACTTTGTCAATAAACTCTACCGATAACACAACCAGTATTCCGGCAAAAAGGCCAATTATCATGGCACCAACAGGACTAACCGCTGCACAGCCGGCGGTAACAGCTACTAATCCGGCCAAAGCTCCATTTAGGGTCAATGATACATCTGGTTTTCCATATTTTAACCAGCAGACTAACATGGCCATAATTGCTCCAGCGGCAGCTGATAGGTTAGTATTCACAGCAATCAAGCCAATGCTGGGTGTTGTGCCGGAGAGGGTACTACCGGGATTAAAACCAAACCATCCAAACCATAATATGAATACACCCAGTGCACCTAATGTTACACTATGACCGGGAATAGCATTGGCCTTGCCATCTTTGGTATACTTTCCTATACGCGGTCCAAGCAAATATGCTCCAATTAAGGCAGCCCATCCGCCAACAGAGTGTACCACGGTTGACCCGGCAAAATCTATCATGCCTCGGGCCGCCAACCAACCTCCGCCCCAGATCCAATGTCCCACTACCGGGTAGATAATGGCACTTATTACTATACTATAGACGAAATAGGATATAAATTTGGTTCTTTCAGCCATAGCCCCGGATACAATTGTAGCTGCAGTGGCGGCAAATACGGTTTGGAATAATAGAAATACCAAAATGGGAATTTTTAAGCCCAGATGTTCAAAGTTATCAAGTACTGCAAAACCCGTTGTTCCTATCAGTCCAAATTTATCAACCCCAAACATGATGCCAAATCCGATAATCCAATACACTAATGACCCAGTGCAAAAATCCATAAGGTTTTTCATAATGATATTCCCCGCATTTTTTGCCCGAGTAAACCCTGTTTCCACCATAGCAAATCCTGCTTGCATAAAAAATACTAGAAATGCAGCCATGAGGGTCCATACGGTGTCTATTGCAGCAGCGTTGCTGACTGCTGTAGGCTCATCACCGGCCCAAGCAAAGCCGGGTAGACCCAGCAAAATAAATAATGATAATACTAAGATTTTCTTTGTCATTTTTCTCTCCCCTAACGCTTAATATATTTGTGAAAATCATTTAAATCTAACGCTTATAAATGCATAAAAAATAACACCTTTCGTTTCCAAAAGGCGCCATTGCCACTTTCCATGAGCATATATTTTCATTAAACAGCTGCTAAATGAAAAAACTTATTAAACCCTACTGGTATGGTCTCTTACAGTAAAGCCTCTTCCCCACTCTCCCCGGTCCTCATTCGGATAGCATTCTTTATTTCTGAAATAAATATTTTGCCATCACCAACTTTGCCAGTTACCGCTATAGATCGAATCACTTTAATCATTTCTTCAGCTAGAGCTTCAGTAGTAACAATCTCTATTTTGACTTTAGGAAGAAGCTTAACCTTTAATTCAGCACCACGGTAACTTTCGGTATGCCCTTTCTGCAAACCACATCCCATGACCTGAGATACAGTCATGCCTTTTACACCAAAATCACTCAACGCTTCACGGACGGAATCAAATTTTTCTGGACGCATAATACACTCGATTTTAATCATTACAATTACCTCCTTTTTGAACATTATCCCAATAACCTGGCTTCCCATAGTAAAAATAGATTTCGAAACACTTGTTTCCACCTTATGTGGCAGTGTAAAAATAGTTGCTTCACCCCCTATCAAAAAAAGGCCTTGGTTGATATTAATTAGATATCAACCAAGGCCTCGGCGCCGCTGTATGATTTATTTAAGTAACCATTCCTCCCAAGTTAAGCTTGAAAATACAAAATCCCCGTATATTCTACGGAGACCACTTTGCCCAACCCGGTTCGGAATTATTAACTTGCTTATATACTATACTTTTGTTCTGGAAATACAACTATTTTTCAAAAGGTATTTAGTATACTTGATGGTATACATGATACTTGGTACCATCTGTTCTTAACTTATAAGGGATAAGATAACCACCCTACCAGTTTCTCTGAGATGCCACACTCGACTAGTATTCAACATGAATAATGTCAGCCGGGTTGAATCAGCTTTGGGAGGAAAAAAGGGATAATTAAAATTGCCGGGTTATTAGCATTCTCAAATTTTCCGGAAGGTATTTATCATGTTTATGATGATTTGGGCACGTTCAATGTGCTCCTTCAGGTACTGCAAAAACTGGTCGGTTACGTAAAAGAAATCGGTATCGATATCAGGCAGTGACAGTAATATGGAAGGTTTTTCTTTCAGCTTCTCCTGGGGATTGAATACTCTCAGCAAAGAGACAATACTGTAGCCGCAATTCCTCAGCAAACGTATGACTTCTATTTTCTCCAGGTCCCATTCGGAAAAAAACAGTATGCCATACTCATTCCTCTGAATTTTAAAGAGACCGTTTCTTTCCCAGGTTCGCAAAGTGTCAACGGTTACTCCTATTTT
>CAZYJA010000312.1:0-3040 GCA_964647245.1 uncultured Syntrophomonas sp.
CGGCTATTTCTTGAGCTGTAACTCGTTCCGGGTTAATAATAAGATCGATTCCCATGATACTATTTAGGGAAAAATCCTTTACTTCTAGATATTCGGGGTTACGAACCCTGGCTATAGTGGTCTTAACCCCATATTTCTTAGCCAGTAAACAGGCCACCATATTCAATTCATCAAATTCAGTAACAGCCAAAATCATATCAGCGTTGTGCACTCCGGCAGCCTCCAATACTGAGGTAGATGATCCGCTGCCGCTAACCACCTGTATATCCAGGGTTTCTTCCAGAATCTGCTGCCGTTCCGGAGATTGCTCAATAACTACCACATCGTGATTCTCACTTGACAGCAATTGGGCCATGCTGAAACCTACTTTTCCTGCACCAATAATAATTATCTTCACGAATTATCACCTACAATCAAAATACCTATAAATCATTTCACTTGATTATATACAAAAAATAATATTATGCAAAAGAAGATTTTGCGGAAATTGGCTGGGGTAGAGATAATCGACCTGAACTCAAATTATTAAGGATCAGGTCGGGTTAATTGACGGAATTTTAACGGTTAGTTATGCCTTTATTGACGTGCAGTTTGCATATTGGTGATCTGGCTTACCAACGAGTGAATTGTTTTGCAGTGAATGTTTGTGGATACTAGCAATAATCTGATAAAATGAAGGTCAATTGAAGCACCGCTTTCCTGATTGTGGGGGTTTGGCTTACTTCCATGAAATCGGATTAGGGAGCTTTTTTAGCTTGATTCAATCCTTTATCAATATTAACCAGGTAAAATTTTAGAATTAGCAGCGAAGGAGAAAAGAGTGAACTATGTTCAACCACCCAAGACTAACTTCAGGATCAAAAAGTACCAATAATAAAGGGGACAAAAGCTGGCTTTATATAACGGGTATTTTGCTGTTTATACTTTTCATGTATGTGTTTGGCAAGATTAGCCAGTATGCCCTTGGCCATAAGGATGTAAAAGCCGTGGACTTGAGCGTAAATAGCCAGATAGAATTGATCCAGGGAGAAAATATTAGTGTGATTCCCAGCCCCGGGCGGATGATTATACCGGTTGCCGGGGAAGGCACCTATATGCTGGATATGCAGCTGACGACGGCTGCGACTTTACCTTTAAGCAAAATCTCCAACCAAATCTTCTCCTACTATGCCCTCTCCCATGACGCAAACAAGCTGGCGGGAGTGAATAGGCAGGGGATCTATATTCTGGATCTGGTCAGCGGGCAGCTTGGCACCCTGGTAGAAGGCAATAATGAATCTGTGTTTTATGAAGAGCCTTACTGGGCACCTGATAACAAAACCCTGTACCTAACGCGCAGGACCCAGAAGACAACCGAAAACATGCAGTCTGAGGTGCTATCTGCAGATATTATGCAGATTTCAGTAGACGGTAAGGAAATTAATAAAGTTACCGATGGCACCTACCCCACAGTTTCTGCGGACCAGTTAATGTTATTCTTTACCCGGGAAGGCCATATGTTTAAACGTAATTTACAATCAGGGCAGGAAGAGGATCTGGGGGTGGGGAGTCAACCCACTCTTTCCCCGGATGGCAAATATCTTGCCTGTGTAAAACAAGCTAACGGCATCGCCGACGTTTATGTCATTTCCCTAAAGAAACCTAACGATATGAAAAAAATAACCCATAATATTTCGGCCCCGGCATCTTCCGGTCCCAATATCAGTAACTCTGGATTCTATAAATATTATAAGCCGGCCTGGGGTAATGACTCGCTCTCCTTATATTTTTCCCGGGCCCAATCCTCAGCCCCGTCGGCCATGACTATTAGAAGAATAAAGCTCTCAGGCACCGAGAATACTGCTAAGGAAAACATAAATTCCTGGCTGGCAGCCCGGGTCAACCAGGATGAAGAAGTAATGCAAAACCTTAGTGATAATCTAGAGATAATTGGAACGGGTGCTATCCTCGAACGCGAGCCGCAGGCGATGGCTATTACTGACAGTGGTAGGGAAGGAACTGGGCTGTATGTGGATGTGCAATCGACCTTCGTAAACCCGGAAATACCTTCTTATCAGATTACTAAGGAACATTTCAGCCTGGAGAATGAGCTGCCGGGTTATCGGCTTAAAAAGCTCCAACTTAGTACTTCTGTGCAGTATTACGGCAAAGCGGATGGGTTATACAAACTGGAAAAAGGGCAGGAAGAAAAGCTATTGGATTTGGATGGGAATTCGCTATCATTGGTCAGCTATAACCAAGCCGTGGATAAAATGGTTTATTTGGTCAAGGAAAAGGATAAGGCAAACTATCAGATTAAGTCTTATAATCTGGCCAGCAAAAAAACCGAAGCTATGGATTCTGCCATACCAATTGACACCCGGATGGAAAATATCGGATACAGCTATTCTGGTCAACTGATGTCGGTGCAGTTTAATCACTCGGACCAAAAGACGGTTTATGTCTATAATCTAAAAGAGCAGAAAATAGTGCCGGTACCTTTTTTGCAGGACATCAAGTCTGCCTACTGGCTGGGCAACAACATGAAGGTTTATTCCGGCAATGATAACTTCATTTTACAATGGAACTATGATCCGGGCTTAGGCAGTCGATACTTATAATTTATGATTAGGGGGCAAGAAACTTGGAGGCCATTCTTAACCGCAGAAGTATTCGTAAATACACTGATCAAGCTGTTAGCGAGGAACAGATTAAATTGTTGCTGGAAGCAGCTATGAGTGCTCCTTCAGCCGGGAATGAACAACCCTGGCATTTTATTGTAATTCGGGATCGGCAGAAAATGGAGGCCATGATGCAAATCCATCCCCATGCAGCGATGCTAAAAACAGCCGCAGCGGCCATTCTTGTTTGTGCAGATCGAAATATCGACAAGTATGGGGTGGGTTACTGGGTGCTTGACTGTGCCGCAGCCACCGAGAATATTCTAATTGCAGTTAATTCGATTGGTTTGGGCGCGGTATGGTTAGGCGTATATCCCCGGGTGGATCGCTGTGCCGGGTTGCATGAATTGTTCCAGATGCCAGAAAATGTTACTCCCTTT
>CAZYJA010000313.1:0-3040 GCA_964647245.1 uncultured Syntrophomonas sp.
CTTGAATTTACCGGAGTCAAGGGGTCGGTCCCCTTGACTCCCCTTATTTAGAACAAGCCTACAATTTCGCCATCAGGCATTATATCGATCTTCTCGGCGGCGGGGACTTTGGCCAGGCCGGGCATGGTCATAATATCTCCGGCAATGGCTACAATAAACCCGGCACCTGCCGATAATTTAACTTCTCGGATATTGACCTGATAACCTCGGGGTCTGCCGATAGCCTTGGGATCGTCCGAAAGAGAATATTGGGTCTTGGCTATGCATATCGGCAACTGGCTGTAACCCATGGTTTCAAACCGAGCTAACATGCTTTCGGCGGCTTTATTATAGGTAACCCCATCAGCTCCATATATTTTCTGACAAATTGCTTCTATTTTGGCTTTCAAAGGGGATTCCAACTCATACAGGCACTTAAAATTGGAGCTTTGCTCAGCGGCTGCTATCACTTTGCGAGCTAACTCTTCTCCACCCTGCCCACCTTCACTCCATACTTTAGACAGAGCTAGATCAGCACCCAGAGCCGCACACTTGGCAGATATAAATTCGATTTCTTCTTGGGTATCGCCCGGGAATTCATTAAGTGCTACCACTACTGGCACCCCGAAGATATTAACGTTTTCGAGGTGTTTTTCCAGGTTCTCCACGCCCTTTTCCAAAGCCGGCATATTAATTTCGGATAGCCTGTCCTTAGGAACTCCACCATGATTTTTCAAGGCCCGGATGGTAGCCACCAGTACTACTGCATCAGGTTTTAAGCCGGCAAAGCGACATTTGAGATCGAAAAATTTCTCCGCACCCAAGTCGGCTCCGAACCCAGCTTCGGTAACCATATAATCACTTAATTTCAAACCCATTTGAGTTGCCATAACACTATTGCAGCCATGAGCGATATTGGCAAAAGGACCGCCATGAATAAATGCCGGAGTGTTCTCCAGAGTTTGTACTAAATTGGGCTTTATGGCATCTTTCATCAATAATGTCATAGATCCTGCAGCTTTGAGGTCGGCTGCGGTTACTGGAGTTCCATCATAGGTGTAAGCGACCACGATGCGCGATACCCGTTCCTTAAAGTCCATTAAGTCGCTGGCCAGACAGAGTACTGCCATTACTTCAGAAGCAACACTAATGTCAAAACCGGACTCGCGAGGTATCCCGTCTGCTTTGCCGCCTAGCCCGATCACAATATTCCTGAGGGCTCTTTCGTTCAAATCCATAACCCGGCGCAGAACTACCTGACGAGGATCAATTCCAAGTGCATTTCCCTGGAAAATATGATTGTCCAGCATAGCCGCCAGCAGGTTATGGGCAGCTGTTACCGCATGAAAATCGCCGGTGAAATGCAAATTGATATCCTCCATAGGTACTACCTGCGAATAACCTCCCCCGGCAGCCCCGCCTTTTATACCAAAGCTGGGACCTAATGATGGCTCGCGCAGGGCTATGATTGCCTTCTTGCCGATTTTATTCAAGGCCATCCCCAATCCCACCGTGGTAGTTGTTTTACCCTCGCCAGCGGGAGTAGGGTTAATAGCAGTAACCAAGACTAATTTACCGGATGGTTTATCTTTTAGCTTGTCCCACATCTTCAGGGAAACTTTGGCTTTATATTTGCCATATAACTCAATATCATCCTCCGTCAATCCAATTGAGCGGGCTATATCCACTATGGGCTTCATATTAGCCTTCTGGGCTATCTCAATATCACTCTTCAAACTACATAATCCCCTCTCGTTAGTGTTTACTTGCCAACCGAGATTTATCTTTACCAAATACCTTTATGTGCAATTATACTTTGTTTGTAAGGTCTTCGGGAAGTCTCAGATTGCATTATTATACTATCCAATCTTTTTTACGTCTAGCCATACTGTATTTACTTAGACAGCTTTCGACTCACCGATATTTTACCCCTTTACTTAAACAATAAGTTGCATATATAAATTGATGCTATTAATCCAGTCACATCTGCGCTCAGACCGGTGATCAAGGCATATTTAAATTTTTTTATCCCTACTGAGCCAAAATATACGGTCAGCACAAAAAATGTGGTGTCGGTGGTTCCCTGCATCACCGAAGCCAATCTGCCGATCAGGGAATCCGGTCCGTAAGCCCGCATCAGTTCAGTCGCCAGGCCCAGCGCGCCGCTGCCGGACAATGGTCTCATTACGGCTAACGGCAATACTTCCGGAGGAGCACCAAGGGCTGTCATTATCGGCATCATAGCCTGAACCAGATAATCCATAGCCCCGGAAGCTCGAAATACCGAAATAGCCACCAGCATTCCCACCAGGAACGGTATTATTTTGATCGCAGTATGAAAGCCCTCTTCAGCGCCCTCCACAAAAGTTTCGTACACCGGAATGCCTTTCCAGTATCCGTAGATCGGAATTACCAGTAACAGGAAGGGGATCGCCCAACGGGACACAGTAGTAAGAATGGTTAACAACATTACCTGTTTCTCCCCCCATGACTCCGGCTGCGGAACCAATAATCCAACGAAACCGCAATAATCATCGCGCAACTGGTAGCAAAGATACAAGCACCTACAATTTCGGTGGGATTTGCAGAGGAAAATGATAATCTGATACCGATAATAGTAGCCGGGATCAGGGTAATACAGGAGGTGTTAAGGGCCATAAAGGTGCACATCGCCTCAGTTGCTTCGTGCTTATCACCTCGGTTCAGTTGCTGCAATTCCTGCATGGCTTTCATTCCGAAAGGGGTAGCCGCGTTGCCCAGACCCAGCATATTAGCGCTAAGATTCAATATTATGGCCCCCATGGCCGGATGATTAGGGGGAACGCTGGGAAATAGCCTGCGTAAAAATGGTTTTAAAATACAAGCCAGGCTCCTGATAATACCAGCTTTTTCAGCTATCTTCATAATGCCCAGCCACATTGCCATAATTCCAATCAAATCAAAACAAACGGTGACTGCACTGCGGGTAGCTCCCAGAGCCGCCTGGGTGACTACTTCCACCTGACCGCCCAGGGCCGCTACGACAATTCCTGAGGCTAAAAGCAAAAGCCAAATCAAATTC
>CAZYJA010000314.1:0-3036 GCA_964647245.1 uncultured Syntrophomonas sp.
ACCCGCGGTGGAGCAGCGCTGTCAGTCAAAGCAGTAACCGGTTGTTCGATTAAGATGGTGGGTATGGGAGAAAAGCTGGATGCGCTGGAGACCTTTCACCCAGAAAGAATGGCCTCGCGGATATTAGGTATGGGTGATATTTTGACCCTGGTGGAAAAGGCCCAGTCCAGTTTTGACCAGAAGCAAGCTAAGGAAATGGAAAGAAAGATCCGTCAGCAAGAATTCACCCTGGAAGATTTTCTGGAACAAATGCAGCAGGTAAAAAAAATGGGTCCCCTGGAAGACTTGCTGGGCATGATACCCGGTATGGGGAAACAAATGAAGGCCATGAAGGGCGAGATAAATGAAAAGGAACTCGCCCATGTAGAAGCCATTATAAAGTCTATGACCCTGGAAGAAAGGCGCAATCCGACCATATTGAACGGCAGCCGCAAGAAAAGAATTGCCCGGGGGAGTGGAACCAAGGTTCAGGAAGTAAACCGGGTGATTAAGCAGTTTGAAGATTCTCGCAAGCTTATGAAGCAGTTTGCCGATATGGGCGGCGGCGGTAAAAAGGGTAAGCGGGGCGGAATGTCCAATATGAAATTGCCATTTTAATGCTAAGCGGAGACTTACATCGCTTGTACTGGCCGTGAACGAAAGACGTTCCTTGGGCATAGCACAAGTTTATATAAGTAAATAAGGGCTACTTTTGATAGTCTCATAAACAAGGAGGTGACAATATGGCAACCAAGATAAGACTGAAAAGGATGGGAGCAAAGAAAAATCCCTTCTACAGAGTAGTGGTAGCAGATTCCAGATCGCCCAGGGATGGCCGTTTTATTGAGGAAATAGGTTACTATGACCCCGCGACCAATCCTGCAACTATTAAAATAGATGAGGAAAAGGCGCTGAAATGGTTAACTACCGGAGCTAAGCCTTCTGATACGGCAAAATCTCTCTTCCAGAAACAAGGTATTATGAGTAAATTTGCGGAAAGCCGCAAGTAGTGAGAGGCTGGGGGGTAAACATAAGTGAAGAAACTAGTTGAAATGATCGCCCGCTCACTGGTAGACAACCCGGATGAAGTTCAAGTCAAAGAAACCGAAAATGAAGCATCCGTACTGCTTGAACTCCGGGTCGCTCCCGAAGATATGGGTAAGGTGATAGGCAAGCAGGGCAAAATTGCCAAATCGATTCGTACCCTGACCAAGGCTGCAGCCGCTAAGGCAGGTAAAAGAGTGGCAGTGGAGATTATGAGATAGGTCAACCTGGAGGTAATTATTTGGTGGATCCCATGGAATTGGTCAAAATTGGCAAGATAATCGGAACCCATGGTTACAAAGGAACAGTCAGGGTAGAGCTTTTGACTGATTTTCCGCAACGGTTTAAAAAAATGAAGACAGTTAAGGTAAGTCAGCGAAACTCGGTTGTCGAAATGATTATTGAGACCTGCTCTTCTCACCAGGGAAGACTCTTAATAAAATTCCAGGGCATCGATAGTATCGAAGAGGCAGAAAAATACCGCAATGCTTTTTTGAATGTTTCCGCTGATGAGGTATACCCGTTGCCCGAAGGTTCCTATTATCATTTTCAGTTGATCGGTATGAAGGTATATGATTTAGAGTTAGGATATCTGGGCGAATTGACTGATATACTGGAAACCGGAGCCAATGATGTATACGTGATAAAATCAGAGGTCTATGGAGAAATACTCATACCGGCCATCAAAGAGGTAATTGATGAAGTTGACTTAAATACTTTAAGTATGCAGGTCAAGCTGTTGCCGGGACTATTGGAAGTCAAACCGGAAGGGTGAGCGAAGGTTAATGAAAATAGATATACTTACGCTTTTTCCCACCATGTTTACTTCGCCTTTTAATGCCAGCATCATTGAGCGGGCTCGCAATCGCCAACTGGTGGAAATTAACACGGTAAATATCCGCGATTTTGCTGGGGGAAAGCATCAACAGGTAGACGATTACCCGTATGGGGGCGGCGCGGGGATGGTTATGAAGATCGACGTGCTATCCCGGTCAATTGAAAGTCTCAAAAAGGCTAATTCCCACGTTATTTACCTATCGCCTCAGGGTGCACCGCTTAATCAGGATAAAATCCTGGGTTTGGCCAGGCAGGAACATTTAATATTGCTGTGCGGTCATTACGAGGGTATTGATGAACGCGTGATGAATCTTGTAGATGAAGAGGTTTCTATCGGTGATTACGTATTAAGCGGCGGCGAAATAGCAGCAATGGTTGTGGTGGATGCAGTTGTGCGCTTGATTCCCGGGGTGTTGGGTGACGATAGTTCTTCGGTGGAGGAATCTTTCACTGGAGGCCTGCTGGAATATCCCCATTATACACGACCGCAAAATTATCAGGGTGATGAAGTTCCGGAGATACTTCTTTCGGGGCACCATGAGCAGATTCGTCTATGGCGGAAAAAGCTCAGCTTAAAACGTACTCTGCTAAAGAGACCGGATCTGTTATTACAAAGAGAATATGATCACGAAGAAAGAAAACTGCTGGAAGAAATACTGTTTAACAGGGAGAACCAAGTCGAGTGAGAAAAGCCAAAGTATACCTAGCCCTCTTACATTATCCTATGTACAACAAAAGAATGGAAACCGTAACTACTTCAATTACCAATCTGGATTTGCATGATATTGCTCGCGCAACTCGGACATACGAAGTTGACGGCTTTTATGTTGTTCATCCATCAGCCAGCCAGCAGAAGTTAATTGGAGATATTCTAGCATTCTGGCAGGATGGTTATGGAGGGCGTTATAATCCCGACCGCCAGGAGGCTTTCAAAAGACTTAAACCGGCGGAGAATCTAAGTGCGGTGGTTGATGCAATTGAGCAGGAAACTGGGCAAAAGGTTTATACGGTGGCCACGGATGCCCGCCCTTATCCTAATACCCTAAGTTACAGTCGGTTGAAGACAGAAATATTCAACCAGGATAAGGTCTATTTATTGCTATTTGGTACCGGGTGGGGTGTCGCGCAGGAGTTAATGGAAAAATGCGATTATATCCTGGAACCTGTAGCTGGAGC
>CAZYJA010000315.1:0-3014 GCA_964647245.1 uncultured Syntrophomonas sp.
CCTGGTGCTGTCTCATATCTATTTCCTTTAGGGCCACTCCGGTTGCCTCTACCATCGCGTGTTTTACACTTTCCGGTTCTCCCATGACGGTTACTACGGTCCGATTGTGGTCTTTATCAGGGTTGTAGTCTAATAGCTTTACCCCTTCGGTTATGATGAAGGGGGCTATTATTTTCTGGATTACTTCCAGATTCCTGCCTTCGCTAAAATTCGGTACGCATTCTACCAGTTTTGACATTTGGAATCCCTCCTTTAAAGTAAGGTATGGGGACACACGCTAATGTGTGGGGACACACCCCTGCAGGGAATGTCCCCATGGTGAAAGAATGTCCCCGTGGTTATTTAGTGTCTCGTTTAAAGTACCTGTCCACTGTTTCTTTCACCATTTCTTCACTGGGTATATATGGTAAAGTAATATGCCCGTCACCTGCATGCTTTTGGTTATACTCGATGCAGGTTGCTATCGAATTTGGATTCCGAGCCCAGGATCGCCTGGCTACTCCCCCCATTACATCCCACATTATGGCTGATTTAATTATATGGTCCACTCGGTCACTTCCGTCCAATAGCAGACCGAAGCCGCCGTTTATGGCTTTGCCTACGCCTACTCCCCCTCCATTGTGCAGTGATACCAGGCTCATGCCCCGGGCAGCATTACCGGCAAAGCATTGGGTCGCCATATCCGCCATCACGTTGCTGCCATCTTTTATGTTGGCGGTTTCTCTAAAGGGTGAATCGGTTCCGCTTACGTCATGATGGTCTCTGCCCAGCATTATCGGCCCTATTTCTCCATTACGTATCATTTCATTGAATTTTAGGGCAATGTTTCTTCTGCCCTCGGCATCCTGGTAAAGTATTCGGGCCTTGGTCCCCACTACCAGCTGGTTCTTTTGGGCGTCCCTGATCCAAATATAATTATCCCGGTCCTGCGGTCGCCGATGGGGATCTATACATGACATGGCCGCTTTATCGGTCTTTTCCAGGTCTCTATCCTGGCCATTCAAGCATACCCATCTGAAGGGTCCGTAACCGTAATCAAACAGTTCCGGTCCCATGATATCTTCTACATAGGAGGGAAAAATAAAGCCGTCTTTTTCATCTATACCATTTCTGGATATTTCTTTTACCCCGGCGTCATACACGGCTTTCATAAATGAATTTCCATAATCAAAGAAATAGGTTCCGCGTCTTACCAAGGCCTTTATTAATTCAAAGTGTCTGTTTAAGGATTTGTCGACCTTGTGCCGGAACTTCTCCCTATCTGTGGACAAGAGCTGCACCCTTTCTGAAAAGGTTACCCCCTGCGGGCAATAGCCACCACTGTAGACTGCATGACAGGAAGTCTGGTCTGACAGCAAATCAATTTTTACGTTTGTATCAACGGCATATTCCAGCAAATCCACGATATTGCCATGATAGGCTATAGATATTGGTTGGTGATTCTGGACACATTCTTCCGCTATTTTAAATGCTTCTTCCCGGCTGTCAGTTATTCTGGTTACCCAACCCTGGTCGTATCTGGTTTGGATTCGGGAGTAATCTACTTCTGCAAT
The DNA here is from genome assembly GCA_964647245.1 of uncultured Syntrophomonas sp. Lineage (GTDB taxonomy): Bacteria > Bacillota > Syntrophomonadia > Syntrophomonadales > Syntrophomonadaceae > PHAA01. Next base: position 1,554 of record CAZYJA010000315.1, read on the forward strand.
GATACCTACCCCATTGGCTATTTCGATTGCCTTGGGCTGGGCTCCGCTCATGCCTCCCAGACCTGAGGTAACAAAAAGTTTGCCGGCAAGGTCTCCGTCGGCGGGAATCCCTAATTTCAACCTGCCCGCAGTCAGAATGGTGTTGAAGGTTCCATGGACTATTCCCTGCGGCCCAATATACATCCATCCCCCGGCAGTCATTTGCCCATAGTTGGCTACTCCCATTTGCTCAGCTATTTCCCAGTCGGCCTGGTTATCAAACATTCCGATCATTAATGCATTAGTTATGATTACCCGAGGAGCTTCCGGTTTGGATGGGAATAATCCCAAAGGATGACCAGATTCAATTACCAGGGTTTGATCCTGGGTCAGTATCTCCAGGTATTTCTTAATCAAGCTATACTGCAGCCAGTTCTGGCATACCGATCCGGTTTCTCCGTAGGTTACCAGCTCATAGGGATACAGCGCTACTTCTAAGTCGAGATTGTTGTCTATCATAACCTGAAAGGCTTTCCCTTCCAGACAGTTGCCCGGGTATAAATCTATATCTTTTCCGTATATCCTGCCTTCAGGGCGATAGCGATAAGCATAAATGCGGCCATATTTTATCAGTTCCTCCATAAATTCAGGCGCCAAGGTCTCGTGAAGGTTTTCCGGAACGTAGCGAAGCACGTTTTTTAAGGCTGTTTCGGTTTGGGTTTGAGTTAATCTGAAGCCTCTATCTGGTGCTCTCCTAATACCCGGCATGAAATCCGGCATTTTCGGCAGCTTATTATCCAGTTTAACTTGCATGGCATTATATATATCAAGGTTATTCATAGATTTATCTCCTCCTCATATCGCAATTTGAGCAATAGGATTCATACGGTCATTTAGCACCAACAAATCCCGCCAATCGCCCAGCAACCAGTTTTTCACATTTTCTATGTCCTCTGCGAATACCCTATCTTTGGTAATTGAAGGAGTAATAGTGCGCGCCCTTTCATATATTCTCCTCGTAACTGAAGACATCTTCTCAATACCCCGGAACTCTACAGCCTGAAGAGCACATATCAATTCAATTGCCAGTACCTGCCGGGTATTTTGAATTATTTGATACGCATGCCGGGACGCGATAGTGCCCATACTCACATGATCTTCCTGGTTGGCTGAAGACGGTATGGAGTCAACGCTGGCAGGGTGGGCAAAGGTTTTATTTTCAGATACCAAGGCAGCGGCACAATACTGTAAGATCATGGACCCTGATTGTAAGCCCGGCTGGGGGCTTAAAAAGGCTGGTAAATCATTAAGCTGAGGGTTAACTAACCGCTCCACCCGCCTTTCCGCGACGTTGGCCAATTCTGCCATGCCTATTTTAAGAAAATCCATGGCAAAAGCTATGGGCTGGCCATGAAAGTTCCCCCCGGAAATAACTTTATTTCCATTATCAGAAGATATTATTGCATCCTCACCCGAGTTAAT
>CAZYJA010000316.1:0-3010 GCA_964647245.1 uncultured Syntrophomonas sp.
TCATCGAACCGGGCCCGGGTCAAGGTTCTCTCCATGTGCAGAGGACCATCCTGGGTTGCTGTAATATAGGGTATGTTTATATCCACACTCATGAGACTGGATAGCTCGTGTTTGGCCTTTTCAGCAGCCTCTTTTAAGCGATGCATAGCCATTTTATCATTCCTGAGGTCAAACCCGTTTTCTCTTTTAAACTCTTGCACTAACCAATCAATAATCTTTTCATCGAAATCATCGCCACCCAGGCGGTTATTGCCGCTGGTAGCCTTAACCTCAAAAGTACCGTCCCCAATCTCCAGGATGGAAACATCGAAGGTACCTCCACCCAGGTCAAATACCATAATGGTTTGGCTGCCATCTCTATCCAAACCGTAAGCCAGGGCAGCCGCGGTAGGCTCGTTGATAATTCTTAATACTTCCAACCCGGCAATAGTGCCGGCATCCTTGGTAGCCTGGCGCTGAGCATCGGTAAAATAAGCTGGCACGGTTATTACCGCCTGGGTTATCTTCTCGCCCAGGTAGCTCTCCGCATCCGCTTTCATCTTTTGTAGAATCATAGCTGAAATTTCCGGCGGGGAATATTTTTTACCATCAATACTTACCTTATAATCTGTACCCATTTTACGTTTGATAGATGAAATAGTTCTTTCCGGGTTCGTAGTGGCTTGCCTTCTGGCAACCCGGCCCACTAACCGTTCGCCGGTCTTGGAAAAACCGACTACTGAAGGAGTAATACGCTCTCCTTCCACATTGGTTATAACTACAGCTTCGCCACTTTCCATTACTGCAATAACTGAATTAGTAGTCCCCAGGTCAATACCTACAACTTTTGCCATCTAATGACACCTCCAAATATTTATTGACTAACCTTAACCAGACTGGGCCTGATTACTCTATCGTGCAAGGTATATCCGGTTTGTAATTGTTCGATAACGGTATTTTCAGGATGCTCATCACTCGGTTCTACGGTCAGCGCCTGATGATACTGAGGGTCAAAAGGTTTGCCGACACTTTCTATGACCTGTAATCCTTCGCCCTTTAATAATTCATCTAAACTTCGGGTCGTCATCTCTATCCCTTTGCTGAGCATTTCATAATTTCGGGATTTATTAGCCATATCCATAGCCCGATGCATATCATCAATTACCGGCAATATCTTCTTGATAAAAGATACGTTGGCATATTTCAAGTATTCCTCGCGCTCGCGCTGAGCACGTTTCTTGATATTCTCCGCTTCCGCTAAAGCCCTCAGGTAATTGTCATAATTCTGCTTAGCTTCCTCCTGCTGTTTCTGCAATTGCTCTTGCAAGCTTTCCTCCATGCTTTTAACTTCCGGCTGAGTTTCCTGCTGTTCAGCTTCCAAATTCTGATCCATTTTATCTTCACCTCTATTCCAAAGTATCTCCAGGGTAAGCTTCCCCGTCCTTCATTTTAATAATGGTACTGATTCTAAGTATGGCGACAGCTACCTCTCCGGCAGCTTGCACCGCATGTATCTTTACCAGAGTGGGATCAAGGATGCCCTTTTCCATAACATCGACCAAAGTACCTTGCTCACAATCAATCGCTATGCTGTCCGAACCTCGTTGCTTCTGCTCCGCTATCACGTCCCCCATCTTCTCCAGGGAATTAAACCCTGAATTGGCGGCAATACACGCAAAGGGTCTAAACAAAGCTTCCTTTACACATAAGACTCCATAAGAAGTCATGCCTTTTAAGTCCTGGGCTAGTTCTTCCAGTTGTTTGGCCACCCATATTTCTATGGCTCCTCCACCGGGGACCACGCCTTGTTGCAGGGCTGCCTGGATTGCCGAAGCTGCATCTCGGGCGATGCGTTCTTTTTCATCTATTACTTCCTCGGTAGCTGCTCCAATTATCACGGTAGCCAGCGCTTCACCCATCCCATCATATATACAGGTATAGCCCCGTTTCTCATTTACCTGTACCCCTTTAGCCCGCCCCAGATAGTTATAGAGCTGTTCGGCCGGGCGGTTTAGCGCACTTCTTTTAATCTTGCGGGCTCCGGTATGTTTGCAAACCTTCTCCAATTCCCGTCGCGAAACCCTCTGGATCGCTATAATTCCAGCCTCGGTAAAAACTTGTTCGGCCAGGTCGTCAATGCTGCGATCGGCCAGTACCAGCTTCACGTCCAGGGCTGCTATCTTCTGTAAATTTTCCTCATAGCGTTTTTTGTTTTGTAAATAGTACTCAAAACCGGCTTCGGTGCTCCGGGCTTCACTATCTATTTCCTCAGGTGCCAGGGCATCGTCTACCACCATGATTTTGACCTCATCCAAGCTTCGGGGCATTTCATGGTTCATCGGCTCCTTACTAAGGAGAGCACCCATAAAAACCATATCATTAGCAGCTTCCCGCGCGATCACGGCATCAGCAAACTTGTAATCCGGGCTCAATAACTTTTCCCGGCCCACTATGCGTGCTCCATTAACCAGTAAATGCGCCAGTTCTTCCTGGCCCCTCCCGGCAATGCAAGCTACCTGCCAAAGCATCGGGTCATCGATTGAACTAACCCTGCGGCTCGTTTTTTGGATCAACTCAACACTACGCTGGATGCCCAGCTTAATACCTTGAATAACCTGGGTTACCGGTACTCCCTTGATAACCTGGTTGGCACCTTCAGATATCAGGGCTCCGGCAATTATGGTAGCCGTGGTAGTCCCGTCACCGACTTCCGCCTGTTGGGACCGGGCGGTGTTAATAATCATACGGGCCGCAGGATGATTCACCGCCATCAGTTTTAAAATTGTAACCCCATCATTACTGATTACTACCTCACCCTGGCTGTCAATCATCATAATGTCCAGCCCCTTAGGACCGATGGTGCCCTCTATAGCCTGGGAAATAAGCCGGGCAGCATTGGCATTGCCCAACAGGGCTTGCAATTTATCATCTATTTCACTGTTAAGGAGTGATCTGTCCGGCATAAATGCCTCCTTGTTAATTACCAATAACTTGGGGGGCAGACCCTTAGTTATTAAAACTATTTCTTAAA
>CAZYJA010000317.1:0-3005 GCA_964647245.1 uncultured Syntrophomonas sp.
CAATAAAGGTGTATTTGTTATCCGCCAGTAGATTCATGGATTTTTCGGTAACTACTGGTTTGATAATAATGTCTCTATAATCCCTCATTATGCAAATACCTCCTCTAGCCTGGCAACTGCATCCTTGGTCATGAGCAGTGTCTCATATTTAAGAATATCATAAACATTTATATAATCGGCTTTGAGAGGTTTAACCCCCGGGATATTACGGGCTGATTTGTACACGTTGACTTCTCCATCGGCAGTCACTACCAAAGTCTTTTTGCTGGCATTCAACAAACCCAGGGTTGCTGCCATAAGCTTGGTTTTGGGTTCATCAAACGTTAGAAAATCAACCACAATTACATTGCTGTCCAGTACTTTGCTGGATAAGGCTGACTTTAAAGCTAACCGTCTTACCTTACGGGGAAGGGTGTAGGAATAATCTCTGGGCTTGGGACCAAAAGCGATTCCTCCGCCTCTCCAGACCGGATTCCGCGAACTTCCTACCCGGGCCCGGCCAGTTCCCTTTTGCTTCCAGGGCTTCTTGCCTCCGCCTCTAACTTCTGCGCGGGTCTTGGTTGAGGCATTCCCTACTCGCTTGTTAGCCAGTTGCATTTTAACAAATTGGTGCATTACTGCCACATTGGGCTGTATACCAAATAAATTATCACTTAAGTCTATCTCGCCGACCTGGGCGCCTTGCATATCATACATTGCAACTTTAGGCATCTTTTTTACCTCCTTCGCGTCGAACTAACTACGCTTTGATTGAACTCTTAATCATCACTAGGCCTTTTCTGGGCCCCGGTATCGCACCCTTGATAAGGATGAGGTTCTTTTCGGGATAGACTTTGACTATCTTCAAGCATTGCACCGTTACTCGTTCATGCCCCAGGTGACCGGGCATTTTGCGACCTGGAAATACTCGAGCCGGACCCATGGCTCCCAGTGAACCTGGACGCCGATGATATTTTGAACCATGACCCATAGAACCCCGGGACATATTGTGTCTCTTATGTGCGCCCGCGAAACCTTTACCTTTGGAGATGCCTATTACATCGATTATCTCACCTGCAGCAAATATATCCGCTTTGATTTCGGAACCGATTTCATAATCGTTCACATCGTTGACGCTAAATTCTTTGATATGCCGTAAAGGCTTCAATTTTGCCTTGCGGAAAATTCCCATGGCAGGTTTGTTGAGCAGTCTTTCCTTAACGCTTTTAAAACCTACCTGGATGGCATTATAGCCATCGGTTTCAACCTGCTTCTTCTGTAAAACGACGTTCGGCTCTGCTTCAACAATAGTAACCGGTATTGCTTTGCCGTTCTCATCGAATACCTGGGTCATCCCAATTTTGATGCCCATAATTGTCTTTAGACTTTTGTCAGCCACCTTACTACCTCCTAGTTGAGCATTCTACGGCGAGTGGTTGGAAGTGGGACACCCAACATCACCTTTACTTGTAACCCCGGATTTGCTACCTTGAGATCCTTTTACCCACTGACCTCTAAGCACCGGTCCTCAGCTATAACTTGATCTCTATATCCACTCCTGAAGGTAGGTCCAGGTGCATGAGGGCATCTATCGCCCGAGGATTAGGATCGAGTATATCGATTAAACGCTTGTGGGTTCTCATCTCGAATTGTTCGCGAGAATCCTTGTTCATATGCGGCGACCTCAAAATGGTATAAATCTTTTTCTCAGTCGGCAAAGGTATCGGCCCTGAGACGCTAGCCCCATTTTTTCTCGCCGTATCAACTATCTTCAGTGATGATTGATCCAGGAGCTTATGGTCGAATGCCTTCAATCTAATTCTTACTTTCTGTTGGCCATTCACTCTATTAAACCTCCTTAGACTGGGGTTATTTTAGTACACGCGCCCTGGCGTTTGGTGGTCATGGACGTAACCATCCATGCCCTCGCCGCAGGCTATTTTCAGGCTTACTTTATTTATCTGAGACTGGTAACAACTCCGGAGCCCACGGTTCTTCCGCCTTCACGGATAGCAAATCTGAGGCCTTCTTCTATGGCTATCGGGGTTATCAGATCAATTGCCATCTGGATGTTGTCGCCCGGCATTACCATTTCTACTCCTTCGGGTAATTGGATTACTCCGGTTACGTCGGTGGTTCTAAAGTAGAACTGGGGACGATAGCCACCGAAGAATGGGGTATGGCGGCCGCCTTCTTCTTTGGACAGTACATAGACCTCGGCATTAAATTGAGTTAGGGGCTTGATACTACCCGGCTTCGCCAGTACCATGCCTCTTTCTACGTCTTTGCGGTCCAATCCCCTTAACAGGGTGCCTACATTGTCTCCGGCCTGAGCATAGTCCAGCAGTTTTCTAAACATTTCTACTCCGGTTACTACATGTTTTCTGATTTCTTCTCTCATGCCGATTATGGCTGCTTCGTCGCCGACTTTTATCTGGCCTCTTTCTACTCTGCCGGTTACCACGGTTCCTCTGCCGGTTATGGTGAATACGTCTTCAATGGGCATTAAGAACGGCTTGTCGGTGGCTCTTTCGGGTTCAGGAATGTAGGCATCTACGGCATCCATTAACTGCCAGATGCGTCCGCACCATTCGCATTCTTTGCTGCCGCAGCCGCAACTCATAACTTTGGTAGCTGATCCCATTACTACTGGTATGTCATCACCGGGGAATTCATAGGTGCTGAGGAGTTCTCTGATTTCCATTTCTACTAGCTCTAACAGTTCATCATCATCAACCAGGTCGATTTTGTTCATGAATACTACCATATAGTGTACCCCTACTTGTCTGGACAGCAGGATATGTTCTCTGGTCTGGGGCATGGGTCCGTCTGCGGCTGATACTACCAGGATGGAGCCATCCATTTGGGCTGCTCCGGTAATCATGTTCTTGATATAATCAGCATGTCCCGGGCAGTCTACGTGAGCGTAATGCCGCTTCTCGGTCTGGTATTCTACGTGGGCGGTATTGATGGTAATGCCTCTTTCTCTTTCTTCCGGTGCTTTGTCTATGGAATCATAACTGGCG
>CAZYJA010000318.1:0-3002 GCA_964647245.1 uncultured Syntrophomonas sp.
ATCAAAAGGATTGCTTAGCTTAAGCCTCTACCACCAACAGATTTCTATTGGGGTCCATTTTAATTCGAATAATTGGCGAGGGCCACATAATTAGTTGGTTATAATTTAAAAATTAAAAGATGGATAACCCCTAATAGTTATTGACATACCATAAAACCAGTATTAACATATTAATAAATAACATATTAATTAGTAATACGTTAGCTTCGTGAGAGAAACTGAAATGCTGAAAGAGCTAGATGATTTAGGAAAGTGAAGGGAGAAGGTAGAATGGAGTTTAATCTAACCAAAGAACAAATTCTGATACAGAAAATGGCGAGGGATTATGCCCAGAATTACATTGCCCCTATAGCTGATCAGATTGAGAAGGAGAATCAGGTCCCAGCCGAGATATTTAAGGGATTAGCCCAGCTTGATCTATTTGGAATGGCTATGCCGGAAGCATATGGTGGAGCGGATGCCGGTTATGACAGTTACGTTTTGGCCATGGAACAAATAGCCCGAGTTTCGTCTGGGCCAGCCATGGCTTTGTCCGCGCATAGTTTGGGACTATCAGCCATATCAAATTATGGAACCGAAGCTCAGAAGCAGAAATACATGCTGAAATCTTGCCAGGGCGAATATATAACTTCATTTGCTTTTACTGAACCAGGAACAGGTTCCGACCCCAAACAAATTACCAGTACCGCAGTTAAAGAAGGTGATCATTATATTATTAATGGTACCAAACGCTTCATAACCAATGCTAATTATCCCGGACCGCTGGTAGTCTTCGTCAAAGATAACGAGAGTGGTAGACCTACCGCTTTTATTGTTGATAAGTTTTGTGAGGGATATTCCATTTCCGAACCCTGGGAAAAGGTAGGCTGGCACGGAGGGGTGCTCTGTGATGTATATTTGCAAAATGTGAAAGTGCCCTTGGACAGCGTATTAGGAGAGCTGGGGAATGGCTATCCGGTCTTACAGTATGGAATTGCCTTCGGCAAAATTGGCATGAATGCATGTGCTTTGGGGACCACGTTGGCTGCATATGAGGAATCAGTAAAATATGTGCAGGAGAAAACTCATCGGGGTGAACCAATAGCTAAGTTTCAGGCAATTCAGTTGAAAATTGCGGACCTGGCCATGAAATATGAGGTGTCACGCTGGATGGCATATCGTCTGGGATGCCTGGCTAATAAGCCTAAAAGCCCGTCTGATTTCGCTAAAGAAGCCGCGCTGTCCAAGGTTGTCGTTGCTGAAAACGCCGTTGCGGCAGCGCGGATCGCCATGGATATACACGGTTCTTATGGTTTGATGGCCGATTACAAAGTCGCCCGTATTTATCGAGATGCTATAATGGGTCCCCAGGTTGAAGGGGTAATTGATATGCAAAAGCTGATCGTAGCTGGTGCGATTTTAGCAAAATGATTATTAATATATATCAATAAGCGCAAAAAGCTGGAGGTGCTATCTAATGGTTGAGGAAGCTAATGTACAATTTGACGCTATAGTAGTTGGGGCAGGGCTGGCAGGTCTGGCAGCAGCTTACACCCTGGCTGCAGAGGGATTGGAGGTACTGGTCTTAGAAAGGGGTGACTATCCGGGTGCTAAGAATGTTACCGGGGGACGTATCTATCTAAACCCGATCAGGGATATGTTTCCGGAGCTATGGAAAAAGGCTCCCCTGGAAAGATATATCGCCCATGAAGAAGTATGTATCATGGATAAAGAACGTTCTATAAACGTGAGATATGATGGCATGGAACTCGGTGTTGAACCATATCAGAGTTACAGTGTGCTGCGCGGCAAGTTTGATAAGTGGTTTGCCAAACAGGCTGAGCGCAAGGGAGCTATGCTGGTGGCGAAAAGCCGGGTGGATGACGTGGTTATGGAAAATGGACGGGTCGTGGGGGTTATGTCCGGAGGCGAGGAGTTACGCGCTCATGTAGTTATTGCCTGTGATGGAGTATTATCCTTTACCGCTGCCCGAGCGGGACTGCGCAAACCAGCAGCGGCCAAGAACTTTGCGGTGGGTTTTAAAGAAGTGATTGAACTTCCCGGTCAGATTCTGGAGGACCGCTTTAACCTGGAAGGTAATGAAGGGGTAGCGCGTCTATATATGGGTGACGTCACCAAGGGTAAATTCGGCGGGGGATTCCTGTACACTAACAAAGAAAGCCTGAGTTTGGGAATTGTAGTGGGAATAAATGACCTGATGGAAGAACCCCGGGTCGAAGCTCCGCAATTACTGGATGATTTTAAACAGCGTCCTGAGGTAGCTCGATTGATTAAAGGCGGAGTGACCGCAGAGTATTCAGCCCATGTAATACCCGAGGGTGGCTATAAAGCCATGGACAAATTGTATGGGGATGGCATACTGGTAGCGGGAGATGCGGCGGGTTTTTCCATGAACATTGGCGTAACTGTTAGAGGAATGGAATACGCCCTGGCTTCAGGTTATTTCGCAGCCCAGGCAGTAATAGCTGCCAAGGCCAGCAATGATTTCACCAAGGCTGGACTGGCCACCTATGAAAGCCTTTTGCAAAGCAGCTTTGTACTGCAGGATTTTATTAGCTTTAAAGAATCACTGGAAGTTCTGGAATTTCCGCCCTTGTTTAACCACTATCCGGAACTGATGGGTAATATAATGAAGGACTTATATGAAGTGCCAGCTGGACCCAAAACTAAACTATATCCTACCATTAAGAAATATTTGAGCCTAGGTGAGATGTGGGCTATGCTACAGGTAGGCAGGAGGATGATGAAGATATGAGTAATGTTATGGGATTGAAAGCTAAACTAGGATTGAATGTATTTAAAGAAAATAAGGAATTCCACATTAAAATCAAAGCTGGCCAAGAAAAAGACGTTCGTTTAAAAAGTGCCATACTGGTGTGCCCGGCTGGTTTATACAGTGAGAATGACCAGGGTGAAATAGTGATAAACGTTGATGGTTGCCTCGAATGTGGTACTTGCCTATTAGTCTGTGGTCCGGAAGTGTTGGAATGGCATTATCCTAA
>CAZYJA010000319.1:0-3002 GCA_964647245.1 uncultured Syntrophomonas sp.
TACCGAAAAAAATGGTCGGCAAAGATAAGCGACTGGTTCAAGCAGATAATGTATTCAGGAACTTACGCAAGCAATATGAAAATGAATTTAACCAGTTTATAGTTGAGGGGCTGGGCTTGTCGGAAAATGCCAATTCAGACACGATTACCGAGGCAGTTGGTGAATTTATGCTGCAAGCGGAAAGGTCTCTGGATGAACTGCTGCCAGGCAGTCTTTCTACTATTGCAGGATTGGAACAGTTCGTTAACTCTCTGTTCGAGCTGGTGCCTCACCAGCAAATGTTTACAATTAGTGCCGACCTGTTACGAGAAATGCTGATGCGGTTTCCGCCGATCAATCTGATGATTCCCATGGGATATTATAAACCGGCTGAGCTGATAAAGAATGTGGACGTACGCGACGCGGTCACTTTTGCCAATGTAGTTGAGAGCTGGAGCTATTCCGAGCGCGATCTCAGCTGGTTGATGGATGAAATAAAGCCAGGCAGTTTTGAAATGGTCGATATTAAACCTTTGGTGATAAGTGATAGTCTGCCGTATGGTACAGTATCCCACACTAAGATTTCGGATTTAAACCGAATTACGGCGCGGATCACCATAAAGCCTTTAGAACCAGGCAAGGGAGGCAGGTATCCAAAGCTGACCTACTTTACCTCCATTGTCCGACGTCTGGGGGTAGCGGAACAGTATTCGCAAATGTTTTATCAGAATGTATGCGAACGAAAGAATATTGGTATGAAAATCCGCAATTCGCTGCTGGGGTTGCGCAAGGGCGACGATTTTTCAGCCAACGTGATATTTGAAAATGCTAATCATCGCTGTTTGGTAAAGAATATCCGGAATGTTGCCACTAAGCTTCAGGCTGATGGTAAAAACGATATGGCCAGGATGTTCAATTTGTTGGCGGATGGATATGGTCACAGTCAAGTGTTGGAAAATGGGACCTTCTTAACCTGTACTGCCTGGAGTTGGGCTAGCTACAGCTTTAAAGGCGGATTGAAGATACCGACTCCGCTCACTACCAGTGTAGAGGGAAGATGGTTTAATCATGACTTTCTGGAAGCATTGTACAAGGAGCTGGGTTATAATCAGGCAGAAATCATGCAAAATACTTTCCGGTTAATACAGGGTGGTAAGGGTGGACAAAACTTACTTGATACCCTACTGCCAGTTAGACCCAAAGATATAACCGTAGTAATCCAGGAAACTACCAACGAGCCCAGTAAATTGCTGCAGCGATATGAAGGGAATCCTCTCTTGGAACCGATTGCCGAACATGACTGGGAGTGTAAGTATGTGCTTAATCCCGGATCCCTTAGAATAAAAGATAAAGTTTATCTATTTTATCGCGCGGTCGGAACCGACGATGTTTCCCATATTGGACTGGCCATCACCGATGGCTATCGGGTTTTGGAACGATTAGACCGACCGATTTTTTCGCCGGTGGCCCCGGAGGAAAAAATGGGGTGCGAGGATCCGCGGCTTATTATTATCAAAGAAAGGATATGGATGCTGTATACCGCTTATGATGGCAATATGGCTCAGATAGCGGCCGCCTCTATTACGGTAGAAGACTTCCTGAATCGTCGCTATGAAGAGTGGCAGCGGGAGGGCCTGGCGTTTAGAAATATATGGGATAAAGATGCCGTTTTATTCCCGGAAAAGATTAATGGCAAATATATACTCTACCATCGCATCGAACCCAGCATGTGGATTACTTACATGAATGAGGTGGCCTTTCCTTGTCGGGAACAACATGCCATAATTCTTGGCCCCAGACCTGGACGCATGTGGGATTCACTTAAGATTGGAGCTGGAGCTCAGCCCTTAAAGACCAAATATGGGTGGCTTCTGATCTATCATGGGGTGGATCATAACTATGTTTATCGTTTGGGCGCCATACTGGTTGATTTGTATAATCCCCAGAAAGTATTATATCGCTCGCCGAATCCCATTTTGGAGCCCGAAGAAGACTATGAAATCGGACTTAGCGGTGCCTGGGTACCTAACGTGGTATTTACCTGTGGTGCGGTGGCTGGCAGTGATAAAGAAGTGCTGGATGATGATGATGAAATATTGGTCTATTATGGCGCTGCAGATACCAGCATTGGTATGGCCCAGGCCACCCTGGCTGATTTGATACCGGAAAAATTCCGGCAGTTACCCTAGGCTATAACCTGCTGCGATGGAATACTTAAAAATAATTTTCATTTCTAGAGGACTATTTGCTTACTCTGTGGAATTCAGCAATATAAGACTCTTTCTGCCCGGCCCAATAGTCGGGCATTTAATATGTCTGCCCCAAATAGCCCTAGTATAAAATTATCCGGAGGTATGAAATGAAATCTTTAGTGCTGGCGGAAAAACCCAGTGTAGCTCGGGAAATTGCCCGAGTTTTAAACTGCAATCAAAAAAACAAGGGCAGCCTGGAAGGACCCCAATATGTGGTTACCTGGGCTTTAGGTCATCTGGTAACGCTGGCAGAGCCGGAGGATTATGACCAGAAGTTAAAAGCCTGGCGCATGGAAGATTTGCCCATGCTGCCGGATAAAATGAAATTGAAGGTTATTAAGCCCAGCTCCCAGCAATTCCAGGTGGTGAGGGCCCTCATGCAGAGATCAGACATCAAAGATATGGTGATTGCTACCGATGCCGGAAGGGAGGGAGAGTTAGTGGCCCGGTGGATTATGGCCAAAGCAGCCTGGAAAAAACCTTTTAAACGTCTGTGGATTTCCTCACAAACAGATGTGGCTATTCGGGAAGGTTTTGCCAACTTAAAGGCGGGAAGTGCATACAACCACCTGTATGATGCCGCTGTATGTCGGGCCGAAGCAGACTGGTTGATTGGATTGAATGTAACCCGGGCCCTAACCTGCAAATTCAATACCCAGTTTACAGCCGGTCGGGTGCAAACTCCCACCCTGGCTATGATTGTCAATCGGGAGCAGGAAATTAAAGAATTTAAGCCGGTTGACTATTGGACTATTCGCGCCGATTTCGGAG
>CAZYJA010000320.1:0-2995 GCA_964647245.1 uncultured Syntrophomonas sp.
TTTTGTCGCCCTTGACATAATATTTTCCGGCTTGCACTGCACTGTTAGTGGTATTGGAACCTGCTGCGACTGTATATACAAGACCTTTTTTAAAGCTGACCGCCATCTCCTTGCCAGCAACCTTGGCCCGATTCAAGCCACTTTTCTTCCTGGTTTCATCTTTGGCTATATATCCAACCCCAGCCTCAATACCCCCATCTACTACATCGGTAAGTGTTTTTACCGTGTTTTCAGTTACGCGCACCGTGCTTGAACCAATCTCTGAGGCAGTCTTTACCAAATCATTTTCACCGTATCTATTCTCAATGCTATGGGTACCTTTAGTAATTACATAGTCTAATCCATTAGCAACTAATCCTACCGTACCTTTTATAGCCTTTCCGAATATACTCATGATTTATCACCATTCCTTTAAAATAGGTTACCTCTTCCTATTCCTATATTACAACAATTATGATCATTACTTAATAGCGGGCGTTTCCTTTAAAGTATCTCGCTTTGGTAACGCAGCCCGACTTTGCGGAACCGCTACCAAAAAACCACCAATCCCTAAGATGGCTGCGAAGATCATTACCCCTCGATAACCCCAATACTGAGCGATTATCCCCCCGATTAACGGACCTATGGCATTACACAGATTAAGGGTGGCCTGAAAGATGCCGCTGGCCGTACCACGTTCCTGGCCGATTTGGAGAACCAACAGGAGTGCTCCTACATAAAGACAAGCCCAGGCTATACCCAGCATACACTGAATTAGAAATAAAGGAGCAAGACTATGTACCAGAGCATAACCAACAAAAACCCCAATTGACATAATCTGGCCAAAAGCAAAAACCTTCCTGGGTTCAAACCGATCCAGAAAACGCATAACGATAAACTGGACTATAAAGTTGATTACCCACAGAGCCCCGACCCAGAAACGATCCAAACCCAGCGAGATAAAATAAAGGGGGAGGATGATAAATACCGAAGTCGCCCCCAAGTGGCGCAGAAACACTGATAAATAAATGGGGAACCCCATTTTGATAACCGTACCCAGGCGGATGTTGGTATTAGTGGGGGACAAGATTTCATTGGCTGGCTTGGTAAGGAAAATAGACATACACATAGCCAGCGCACAGAAGATAGAACTGGCGGTAAAAAGTATATCAAAATCAGATAGCATAGTTGCGGCCGAAGCCCCGCCAATCCAGCCCAGGGAACTGAAAGAACTGAATTTTCCCATATCAGCTCCGGATTCAAAAGCATATGCTACCAAAGCGGCGGTAGTGACCCCCAGGGCCAGGCCGACAAAGGCTCGCAAAACTGCCAGAGTAATGAGGCTGTTGGCCAGGAGTTGCGAGGCAAAAGCGACAGTACATAGAACAAGTCCGAAGTGGACAAAGCTGAGTTTACCGCGCTGGTCAGACATACGGCCTGAGTAAAGTGAGGCCAGTAAGAATGCGGCTCCGTAGGATGCTCCAATCATCCCGATTTGGGAGTCTGTTCCCCCCAGAAAAGATCCCAGCAATGGAATAAAGATGGCGGAGCATTGAATAGCACCATTCAGAAGAAAGTATACTCCACTCACCAGAAACAGTGTCTTTTGTGACATATTGATTAATCCTTTCATTAACGACCCATTCAATCTAACTCAGTTTATTATAATGACTTTGATCAATATATAATAGATGCAATATGACCCATTGGTTCAACGCGAAGTGGGACATCAAATGCGGATACTAATGGTGCCCTACATTATAAATAGGCAGCACCTGGGGACAGGATTAAGTTAATAAGATAATGCTTAAAGTATAATCTGGCAGAATATCGGTACACTAAAGAACGGTATCTTTTGATCTTATTTACACTGGACCAGGTAACTAAAAGTTGAAGCATGATATAAGGATATACTAGGGGGATGGCAATTTGAGCTTGGTAATTATACGTGCATTAATTTTATATACTACTACCGTACTACTGCTGCGGATGATGGGAAAAAGACAAATCGGGCAGTTGCAGCCTTATGAATTGGTAGTAATTATTATGATATCTGATCTGGCCGCAGTCCCGATGCAGAATACCGGAATTCCAATTTTCGCCGGGATAATTCCCGTAATAATACTAGTCGCCGCCGAGATTACTCTCTCCTTTATTTCTCTAAAAAGTGAAAACGCACGGGGATTAATATGCGGTAAGCCTAGTGTGGTAATTGAAAATTCTCGGATTGTGGAAGAAGAGCTGACCCGACTACGTTTCAATATTAATGATTTATTAGAACAATTACGTTTGAAAAACGTACCAGACATCGCTGATGTAGAATATGCCATCTTAGAGACCAGTGGACAGTTGAGTGTGATCCTCAAATCTCAGAAACGGCCAATTCAACCCTCGGATTTGAATATTACACCTGAAGCGGAGAGCCTGCCGATTACCCTGATAATTGATGGTAAAATCATCGATCAGAATATAACCAAGATGAACATAGATGTTAATTGGCTGCAGAATGAGTTGGCAAAACACGGAATAAAATCTCTAAGCGAAGTGTTTTTCGCCACCCTGGATATCCATGGGAAACTCTACTATCAGATTAAGTCCAGTACCAGTGGAATAAAAGGAGATTAAGCAAGTTATGAGGTTATTGGGAAGTGTTATAGTGATTCTACTATTAATTGTCGGTGCAGATATTTGGATCAATCATAAACTGCAATCAACAGCCGATGGTCTGGTTGAACAAATTGACCAACTGAGTTTGCAAATAAAGGAAAACCAATGGCAAAATGCCGTGGAACAAACGGAAGAATTTGAACAAGAATGGAAACAGAAAGCTGAATGGTGGCCAATGTATATAGAGCATCAGGAAATGGATAATATTGAATTTTCTCTGGCCAGATTCAAAGAGTATGTTGCCAGTGAGGACGATGCGCTCTCGCTGGGACAGCTCTCGGAGATAAGGACCATGATTGAACATATTCCCAGGAAGGAAGATATTGATTTGGGAAATATTTTTTAGTTA
>CAZYJA010000321.1:0-2958 GCA_964647245.1 uncultured Syntrophomonas sp.
CTTGTCTAATCCTCTCTACATACTTTTCTATGCCGGAGCGAACTGCTTCAGGGATATTAACCATATGAACACCTCCTCTGTCAAAGCCAGAACATCTGTAGCTTCTTGCCGATCCACCGCTTGAGATAGTTTTTCTTTGTAAGAAGGATACCTTTCTGCAATATAGTACGCTAGCAATTTTACGAAAAACGCATTATATTTATCTGATTTCTGAATAAATTCCTTAGTATCTTTGGATTCTCCGTCTATGGCCTCCACGATCTTTTTAAAGACCTGTGCTATATTGTGCGTTCTAGGTGGTTCTTGATCGCAATACATAACAAATAACCCTTTAACCAGCTTCTCAATGGATTGTTGACACATAAATACTACATAAAGATAACGTTTTGAAGCCAGCATTGCTCCGGCAGTTTCCAGATCGTATGTCGCTATATCTTCCCAGTAGGAGTATTTTTGTTTCCTATCCATAATGATCAACCTCCAGCATCACCATATATTATTATTATACCAATACAAGCTGTAAGTAGTATGAGAACATTGTCGGCCGGAAATATTGTCCATTTACTTGCCAGAGTTTGCAGAGTGCTACATTGTTGTTGGTAATTCCTGTTAAACCAAGGACAAATCCTTGGCGTAGGTAAAAGATATAAAATCACTATGATCGTTTTCTTTATAAGCTTTTTCGAGGTGAGAATAATCGGATATTCTCTGCGCACTCCAGTTCCTAAATGATTCCTTAACTTTATCGAGAACTTTCGTCTCTTCATGGGAAAAAACATCTGGTGTGAACTCTACTAAAGGATTTATATACTCGCCCAATGCATCATCAACCAATGTGATATATACATCCTCCAAGCTCCCATATAAATACCCATATAAATGTGGAGTTGGGCCATAATGATTATGCTTGTAGGAAAGCCCCGTTATAGTATGTCCTGAGCGTTTATAACTCAGCATATCCGCATACCATAACAATTTGTTCATTTTAGTTTTATAAATACCACTTTCCATTACCGCAAAATACAAAATGGTCTGGATTAATTTTTGTAGATTAAAAGCGGTAAACCCATTGAACTCATCTGGTTGATTAGAATAAACATTTAATAAAGAACTAACTCTAATGTCAAATTCGTTGAGAGCTGGCTGGTGATTGCTGATCAATGCTTGTAAAGCAGCGGCAGTCTTTTTTTTTGCGGGATTAGTTAATTTGTCCTGATCTTTTTCAAATAGAGTTACAAATGCTTCTGGATCCTGCAGCCTTTTTAAAGTTTCGTTATGAGCGCGATCGGGTATTTGCCCCTTTTGATAACGAGTAATTGTAACTTCGCCCCAACCAAGTATAGCAGCCAGTGGCTTTGCTCCAATATCATATTGTTTCAGTAATCCCTCTATCTCTGATTTGGTCATAATACCATTTTGATTCCGGTAAGCATTATCAATAATATCCAGATTGCGGTCGTTGATCTCGGGGATATACACCTGGTTCCCACAATGCCGGCAATAGGCATTATCGACTTTACAGCGAACCCTCGTACCTCGGATGACATGCACTTCTTCTTCCTTTTTCAGTTCCACTTCTACTGTTTTATCGCACAGACAGCAATAGGTTGCGTCCATCATAAGAGCTCCCTCCTTTATTTGCGTGCTAATCAGCATATTCCTGCTCATGAAAAGAAACGCAAATCACTCTCTCACGCAGCTTTATTTTTATATATAATTGGTGATCCAGATATTTATAATTGAAGATCCATAGCCATTCGCCCGGAATGTCAGAATCAGGTGCGGTTTCTATATAATGTTGCTCATCAATATCCAAGAGAATATCAGCCACGTCATAATGCCTTAAACCAAGTTCAATCATACATCGTTGATTTTTCTGATCTTTACGAGGCACAATAATGAGATTATTCAATTTGTCTATCATCAGCTTTGCTTTAATGCTCAGTATATAAGCAATAACTTCCTGCTTGCTCCGAGTCTCTCCCTCTGCCATTTTGCCACCTCTACCCGTCTAAGATTATAGTATCATGGCAGGGAAAAGTTATCAACATAAATAGTATCATTTGATACTATATTATTCCCTACCAGTATAATTTGAAACACAACGTGTACCCATCATCCATTCGATTTGGGCTTAAGGTTAATTATTGTTGACCAAATTCTATTTATACTTTTAAATACCTGCAAAATAATGGTTTTTATTTCCGCTTGGAGTCCGCGCCGGTTAACCCAGCGCATTATTAATCACACAGTCAGTCCGGATGTAGGCGGGAGCCATATATCGGTCGGTAGCCGAACAGAATGCGTAGTCGATATTGATCATATTGAGCCCGGGAGGTTTGCTGCAGTATTCGCAGTTGATTCATCCACCGATTTGCTGGTGGTGGAACTGACGGACGATTTTGCCAGCGAGGATCAGGCCTGGCAGTCCCAGGGATCGTCAGCGTTCCCCCATCGATAAGACTATCATCCGGGGAGCTGGTACCGAGAGCGGAACGAAGTGCAGCCGGTTCTAGCGGGCGGGCAGCGAGTGGAAGGCTCAGGGCGAAGGGCCGCGAACATCCGAGTATTACAATCGCGCAGCGCACGAGGGTGAGCACCGGTCGGGCAGCCCGTTGCCCTGGGCCGGAACGAGATATCAGGGATCGTCAGCGTGCCCCAAACCACAAGCACATCATCGGGGAGCTGGAACCGAGAGCGGAGCGAAGCGCAGCCGGTTCTAGCGGGCGGGCAGCGAGCGGAGGGCTATGTCTGTAACGGAATGAACCGTAGGATGCAGCGTAGTGGAGGACGCAGTCCGGAAAGCAGCGAAACTCCGGAGGGTAATGGAGTGAAGGACATGGCACGGAGCGGAATAGAGGCAAAGTCTCGGAGCGCGGGCGCAACCCAGTGCGGAGGGGCTTGCCCCGGTTTCTACAAAGCTATACACTGACTTATAATAAATAATTAATAACAAGG
>CAZYJA010000322.1:0-2957 GCA_964647245.1 uncultured Syntrophomonas sp.
CCTAAGATACCGGATGTAAGTTTAACTGATATGCAGGATGCGCCTAAGATAATTAGATCTGGGCGCCGGATAATGAAGGAAAATATCACTGCCCTCAAAAAAGAAATAGAGAAGTAGCCAAAGTAACAAATTCTCTCCGGCTAACATATAATAGGCATAAAATGCAGCATAAAAGCATAGTAAAAAATCCTGGCAGGGGAGGGATTTAATTGGCAACAGATCAATTCGAACACGCTACTTTTTATCTAACCAAATTACAAGTTGATGAAATAAAAGAATTGGCCAAGAAAAACCAAATATCGCGCAGCGCACTGGTCAGAATGATAATCAGAGAATACCTGGCCAAGCAGGAAAATGATAAAGGCTAAGATTAAATATTGGTTCCGGGCATGATGAGGGCTCCCCTTGGTTAATAACAGGAGGGGCCCCTCGGGTTAAACAGCTCAAATTTGAGATCAGCAAATATTAAAGTGCCAATAATACTCCCAGCATTATGAGGTAACTGATAATAACTGCAGCCGCAGCACCTACTGCAGTTTGGATAAATTCCTTTTTACTAAAATCAGCAAACATAATAACACGCTCCCAACAAACTATGCGAACATAGGTTCTGTAAGTCATTGTAGAACCAAACGATTGTTCTGTCAATAATTAAAGAACAAATATTTAACATAATTGCCTGAAGCTCAAATGGCCTAGCCTAAACTAGAGTTTATTGATTAGTCGGTTTACTTCCTCCGGTTGTTCTAACATTACGTAATGGCCGGCCTGGTCAATAATCTCCAGGGTAGAATTATCGATATTGCTGCATAAGCGCTGGGACAATTTAAGCGGGGTAAGTTTATCGTCAGCCCCAACAATAATCAGCGTGGGCAAGTTGATTTTATCCAGTTCCTGGCTAACGTCGAACTCATTGCAGGCATAAAAATCTGCATATAGAACCGGTGCGGGCAGTGCCGCAAAACTGTGGACCATCTCATCCACCATTGTAGAGGGAGTTTGAGGAGAAAAAGCCAGGCGAATGAAGTCGGGATCACTCTGGCCTTGGCTTAGCGCTTCTAACATGGATGGCATAACTTTCATGCGCGGCCCGGATCCTATCAGGACGATTCCATCCAACTTTTCGGGATGATTGATAGCGCACTGGAGAGCTATGGCGGCTCCCATAGAATGCCCTACCAGATAAAGTGGGCGCGGCAGATGGACTGCGGCCAGGAAATCTATTACCCAGCCAGCATAGGCAGTGATACTAGTGCAGGCATTGCCCCCAGATTGGCCATGCCCAGGCAGGTCCAGGGCAATGCAATTCCTTTCCAGATTCATCTGTTGGGCCCACCTCTCATGACTGCCCCCACTACCGTGAATGAATAACAGACTGCCCGAGCGCTTACCGCCGGCATGTTGTTCATAATAGATATCCAGGCCCTTGATATTAATAATCCCCACTACTTCCAACTCCTTTCAATTTATCTGTTTTTATGTATCTATCTTATCCTATTAAGCCCGTTTGCGAACTATTTTAATTGCAGTGTTAATGGAAAACTTTAAGGTAATTGCACGAAATATAAGGTTGGTATTGTTAAAAACATACATTTTGTATAAGATATATGTATATAAAAATTAAATAAGGTCTCCGAGTTCATATTTCTAAAGTCAATAACTATGACATATGGACCGATAGGGTGTAGCTGGAAACGGCTAGGCCTCCCATAGTGGAAAGGAGAGGTGCCTATAGAGAAATCTAGCGGGTTCTGATTGCCTTTGCAGTTTGGACCCTTTTGTTTTGGGGTCCGATCGGTTAAGAGGGCACTATGATGAACAGCAGTTGTCCAAAAAGATATTTAGGAGGAGAATAAAATTGAAGAACAAATACTCGATTCTAATACTTATGCTATTATTTGCCTTTATGAGTCTGGCAGGTTGTGCTTCCCAACCAGGAGCTAAAGCGCCGGAGACCACTCCTGCCCCCCAAGCGGCCGAAAAGACCTTGAAAATGGCTACTACCACCAGTACCCAGGATTCCGGGCTTTTAGATGTCCTGGTTCCTGAATTTAAAAAAGATACCGGATATACCCTTAACGTTATTGCCGTTGGCTCCGGGCAAGCTATGGAAATGGGTGCCAAAGGGGACGTCGATGTATTATTCGTTCATTCGCGGGCGGCTGAGGACAAGTTCGTAAGCGATGGCTTTGGGGTTAATCGGAAAGATGTTATGCATAACGACTTTATCCTGATTGGGCCAGCCAGCGATCCGGCCAAAATTAAAGGGGAGACCGATACAGCCAAAGCCTTGACCATGATATCCCAGGCCAAAGCAACCTTCCTTTCACGCGGTGACAAGTCAGGCACCAACACTAAAGAATTGGGTCTGTGGACCAAAGCCAATATCAAACCCGAAGGAGAATGGTACAAAAATGTCGGCAAAGGCATGGGAGATACCTTCCGCATGGCCGATGAAATGAAGGGCTATACCTTAATCGATCGGGCCACCTACTTGGCATTGAAGGATAAATATAAGCTGGAAATTATGGTGGAGAAAGACCAACCCTTATTAAATCCCTATGGGGTTATTGCCGTCAATAAGGCGAAGTTCCCCAATGTAGATTATGATGGCGCGATGAAGTTTGTGGATTGGGTTACCTCGGAAAAAATCCAAAAAATGATCGCTGAGTTTGGCAAGGATAAATACGGTCAATCCTTATTTATACCCGATGCTGTAAAGTTATAAAATAGGGTTGGGGGGAAGCAAGGGGACCAAAGAAGGAAGCGAAAAGAACGTCCCCTTGCTTCGGTTAGGAGGATTTGTGTGGAGATCATTATTCAGGGTGTAAAAGAGGGGTTTCAGCTCATATGGTCGATGGATCCCAAAATCATTCAGATTACCCTTCTTTCCCTGCAGGTATCATTGAGTGCCCTTTTCATTGCCGCCAGTCTGGGAATACCGGTCGGAGCCGCTT
>CAZYJA010000323.1:0-2947 GCA_964647245.1 uncultured Syntrophomonas sp.
ATCGGCAACCATTCTGGTTGGCAGATTTGGCTACATATATTAGCTACCGCCGGCAAAAAACTTGCCGGAAAACGGAGACAGCGCCGTCCTCCAGAACCCCAGATGCTCTTAAAGTTACCCTTCCCGGGCGGAAGATCGTCAATGTTGCTCTACGGCGACCGGTCCGGCTTCGACTTGCTCTAAGGACTATCGTTGCGCCGAAGGTAGTTACGTTAGTCGTAAGATTGGTTACTCTGGCGTTGCGGAAAACGACGCGTACAAAGCGGGTACTACCAGACCGGTTGGCTTGAATTCTGGTTGGTCTAATTGATCGAAACGCGTACTCAAACTCTCTTCTGCTAATTTCTGCCTGAAATTCACCTCTTATAAATCCTGAAGGTCCAATGCGGCGGCGGCAAGTTACTTCGGCACGAAACTCAGCTTCGTTTCTGTTATCAATTTCTCCAAAGACAATTGCGTCGGCCATATATTATTCACCTCATTTCAATATAATTGGGGGTTAAGTCGCTCCATTCATATTATGGAATTATCCTGGTGTTGGTTACAGGGTAAGGTAAATAATGGCATACCAATTTCTCCAGCTATGGATTAATGTTATGGAAATAAGGATAGGCAGTGGTTTATAATTATCAGGTGGTATTAACGTGCACAAAAAGAAAATAATAAACCTAAATGTGATCTAATATCTAACTTGCCTTTTAGTGTATATGCAATATATATCGATTATTTCGTACAGGATAAATAGTAGAATAGGCGGAAAGAAAAATGAATTTTAAACCTATCGAGATTAGCGATAAAGAGTGGATTAATCCTTTACTCACCGTTGCCAACCTGTCAGGTTGTCATTATAATTTTACCAACCTGTTTGCTTGGGCCAAAATATTTAAATATGGGGTAGCCCGGATTGACGATTACCTTTTGATTAAAGGGGAAAGCATGGAGGGAATACCGTATTATTTCTACCCAATAGGCCAGGGTGACCCTAAGTCGGTCATAGACAGAATGCTGGCAGACGCTCTAAACTACGAGCGTGATTTTATATTGGCCGGATTATCGCCTGAGCTTATTTCCGTAATTAATAGTTTATTTCCGGGTAAGTTTGAGTACATCGAGAGGCGCGACAACTTTGATTATGTTTATCTATTGGATAAGCTCGTGACTCTATCGGGGGATAAACTCAAATCCAAGCGCAACCATATAAATAATTTTAAAAAAATGTTGGACTGGAGTTTTGAACCGATAGCACCAAAAAACCTGGCTGAGTGCTGGGAGATGAATGTCGAATGGTGTAAAGCCCATGGGTGTGAATATGATCTCCAGTTGGCTAATGAAAATTGCGCGGTACGCCGGTGTTTCGATAACTTTGTAGAGCTGGGCCTGGAAGGTGGACTCCTTCGTTTAGAGGGGAAAGTTATTGCCTATACTATGGGCGACCAACTAAATTCCGATACCTTTGATATTCATATCGAAAAAGCTTATGGAGAAATACAGGGTGCTTATCAGATGATAAACCGTGAGTTCGCGTCCCATATTCAACAAAAATACCCTGAAATAGTTTATGTCAACCGGGAGGAGGATATGGGCTACGAGGGCTTAAGAAAGTCTAAGTTATCATATCACCCGGTTAAAATGGAGGAAAAATACTGGGGAAAATTTGTTGGATAAAAGTAAACATGCCCCAAAGCTGCGCGGTGGGGACAAGGAGTTAACATGAGCGAAATAAGACTGGCTAAGGCAGGGGAGGCAACCCGACAAAAAGAAATATGGAAACTTTGCTTCGGAGATAGTGACCAATATATTGATTTCTTCTATGCCAATCGCTATCAAGAAGATGAAACCGTATTGCTGCTGCAAAACGGGGAGATATTAGCCATGCTAACCATGTTGCCTATCACGCTCATAGCCGCTAATCACAGCAGTTATAATGCTGCCATGCTATACGCCATCGCCACCCATCCTCAATACCAGCAAAGAGGACTTGCCACCCAATTAATGGACTATGCTTACCAATATTCGGGGAGAAAGAATATTGCATTTTCCGTTCTTGTTCCGTCAGAGACCAAACTTTTTAAATTCTATCGCCATCAAGGTTATCAGGATGGATTCTATATTCGCGAGGCAAAATTTACCTCGAAAGGAATCGAGGACTTGTACTGTGGTGAGACCTTGCATAGCACTATATCCGGTATTACTGTTGAAGAGTATAATCAAATCAGAAATAAACACCTGAGCGGAAGGCTTTATGTTTCCTATGCTAATGAGGAAATTGCTTACCAAAAAAAGCTGTCGCAGCAGACTGGGGCGGACATTTATGGTATAGAAATTGGAGCAATAAAGGGCTGTGCGTCAATTGAGAAAATTTCTGACAAAGTGTTTATTAAAGAAATTCTTATTAATGATGAACTTCTGTCTGTGGCCGTCAAACATATAGCCCAATTGCTGCCGACCCAAGAATATCTAGTGCGCACACCGGTATTCTTAGGCAGTCAACTAGGTGGTACCATCCGTCCTTTTGGCATGATTAGGGCTAATGAGGATACAGAGCTTGACATATTATCTGAGGATTTAGGATATTTAGGTATTGCATTTGATTAGGTGAATTTTTGGTCAGCTAACCATAATAGATCAAACTACCTCCGGTAATAATGATTATAATCAGTTTATCCGGGGTTTTTTGCCTTGATCTTCGCTAGCTACCGTAACCAGGTAGGACTATTAATAAATCATTATTTACCCGATAAAAACTAACTTTGTCGAAAAACTTAGGGAAATACCCAATGATGAGTTGGATGAATTAATGTAAATGGTAACCAGAATGCAAGAGATCCTCAATAGTACAAAATGATGGCTTAAGTAGGAGATTATAGTACATGCTTAGACTATTTCGAAATCTAAAACCCTATTCATGGCAGCTTATGGCGGTTGTAGCTTTTCTATTTGCCCCGTC
>CAZYJA010000324.1:0-2902 GCA_964647245.1 uncultured Syntrophomonas sp.
CTGAACATTTAGGTTATAACCAAAAAATAGCAAGACTGCCAGACCAACCAGTAGCAAATATTTTCGATGCATAGCCAAAACTCCTTTAAATGTTTTTGTTACTATTATTACAGTCTTATAGTTAAAAACTTACATCCAAGTGAGAGATTAGTATAAAAAAACCGGCTGTAGTTAGTTAATAACTACAGTCGGTTCAAATCGTCAAAAGAAACTTCTAGTTGAGTCAATCAAGAAGAACGGTTAGATTAGTGGCTCAGTGTATTCTTATTCATGTATTTTCCATTGCCTGACTCAAAACCTGTTTACCTGACTGCGGTACCGGGTGTAATTATCTTATGCCCAGATGAAGGTGAGCAGAGCCGCTACAGCTGTAAAAATAATTGCTATTACCACTGCCAGCTTGATGACTTGCGATTCTATGCCCAAAGCGTCAATGGTGGCTGCCGCATTCTGTAGTTTGGCAGGGGATATTACACTGGCTAACCCTCCGGCAATAGCGGTTCCTGCGGTTACTACCAAAGGATCAAGGCTGAGCAGTTTGGAGGTCATCAGGTGATATTTAGTAAATAGGGCTATAGTCGATGCTTCGCTGCCGCTTACGAATCCGCCCAGCAAGCCCAGGTAGGCAGCGGCTACCGGGTACAGGCCTTGGAAGAACTCTGCTGAGCTTACGGCCAGAATCGATATCATATTATTAGCCGAATCAATTAGTTGCCATTGACCGGGCTTGGACACATAGCCGGAGTACATCATCACATAGGCAATCGCAAAGAATATGGCAGCAGAAAATGCCGGTCGGGGCGCTCGATGTACCCATTTGCTGATTATCTCTCGCCACTGGGTTCCACTGGGTTTGATAAAGGGCACGGCCAACAGAGTACTAATAATGACCCAGGTGTAGGCATTCCACAGCATCCTGGGCATTATCGGTTTAGCACCTGGTATAATATTTAGAGGCATAGCCAATTCTTTAAATAAGTAATTGTAAAGCGGAGGGTAGAAATTAATAAATAAACAACAACTGATTAAAATAATCCACGGCCCCAAAGCTTTTAATAAAGACATGGAATGTTCAGTTTCTTTCTCCTCAGCCGTAACACAAGAGCGATCGATAACTTTTTTACCGGTGAGTTTTAAGTAAATTATCATAACCAGGATAGTTGCGGCACCGGCTATAACTCCAGTCAGTACTATGCCTCGACCTCCGTGAGCTACGCCCATAGCGGCCAAACCCATAGTTAGACCTGCTAAAATGCAGGGCACCCAACCTTCCTTCATCTTGGCCCAACCACCAACGATATAGAGCATACCGAAACCAATCATGGTAGATATAAATGGCATAAATTGTGAAAATACCAGAGCTGATTCATTTAGTGAGGTACCGGTCATATCGGAGAAAATTACCAGAGCTCCCCCCAGCAGAGCATAAGTGCAGAGAGAATCAAAACCTAAGGCGGGGAGCGCAACGGCTACAAATGTGGAGTATCCTAAGGCCAGCATAATGGGAGGGAGAATTGATACGGGAGTGGCACCGACTGACACCAAAAGGGTACCTATCCCCATATTAATAATCATAATTTGGACGGTATGATCATTTTTGGCAATGGTCTTGACGAAAACCACTATTCTTTTTAAAGCACCGGTACTCTCCAGAAAGGTGATTTGAAAAATAGAAGTTGCTACCATAATCGAAACCGGGAAGGAAGCCACGATTCCGGCGAGACTAGCCGTTAAGCCAACTTCCAGGGAAGTGTCAAAGAAGAAGCAAGCAATAAAGAGAGCTAACAGCCATCCCAGCAAACCACTCAGATCGGCCGGCAATTTGGCTCCAATTAGAAAAAACAGCACAGCAACAATTGGTACTAACGTAAGTAGTACATCCATCTGAATCCATCCTCCCATCCTGCTACTTAATTATTAAGTTAATAAACAGGTCCATACATCGTTCCATAATAATCCGCCGTCCTACCTCACGCTACCAGACTGTTTAAAAGCATAACATAATTCGCGATATTTTTGCTAAATAATTTGGTTTTTTTACTTGCGGGTCAGCTTGGATAACCACGATTTATTACGGTCATCCTGCTCCTTTTTCCATATTTTTATTAACTCATCTATTCTTTCCTCTCTCTTTTCATCTCTTTTTTGCATTTTCACTTCCAGATCATCGATTTTTTGCTGCAACACCTTGTTTTGGGAAAGGAGCACATCATTTTGATCGGCAATTTTTCGGATGGTTGTGGCTAGCTCAACTACGTCTATATTGACGAGGTTGTTCGGTTGGGTGGCAACAGCCGTTGCGGATGATTCCTCCATATTACCTAGAGCCATTCGAATAGCTGTGGTATTGAGACCTTTCTCATTTTTCAACTTCAATATCAAGCGCAGGGTTTCTAAATCAGCTTCGGTATAAAGTCGGTCACTACGTTCATCCCGCTTAATTTTCAATCTCAAAGTGTGTTCCAAATAGCGCAGGGTATGCTGCTCAATATTCAACATTTCAGCTACTTCACCAATTTTATAAAATATTTCTTTCACTTTGTAACCTTTCCTCCCTCCACTTCATAAATTGTTATCAGGTGAGCAGGTAAGGTTAATAATGGTGTCAGTAGCGGTTTTGCAACCTCATAAGTTCTTATTAAGAAGGAGTTTAACGAGACCGTTTATAAGGCTCATTGTGAACCTCATTGTAAGCCTAAAACTTTCCCCTCTTTTTTGCTCATAATAATATTGAAGCTTAATCCTTACCTTCATACTCTTATATATGAGCACAGCCGTCCTTAAATGTTGGACGGCTGTTTTTTTTATGTGCAATTCTAAAGTTTTCTCCCCCGACGGATGACCACAGGAGGGTGAGGGGCTCGCATTCGCTTGCGCTCCCTGCCTAAAATCTGCCGGAGCA
>CAZYJA010000325.1:0-2865 GCA_964647245.1 uncultured Syntrophomonas sp.
GCCACCAGCTCATGAATAGTGCGATCAATGCCCAGTTCACGCAAATTATGAATTGCATCCGCAAAAGCGCCTACTCCAGGCAGGACCACCTTATCTGCAGCCAATATTTCATCAGGCTGCGAAGTGGTGAAAGCTTCATAACCCAGCTTCAGAAAGGCATTTTTTACACTGGCCAGATTGCCCATACCATAATCAATGATAGCTATCAATTGCTAAGCCTCCCTATAATTTGCCTTTGGAGGACCATACCCCTTCAACCCCAGGTTCGCAGGTAGTGGCAGCTTTAAAAGCGCGCGCGAAGGCTTTAAAAACTGCTTCAATTATATGATGGGAATTTTCCCCGCGCAACAAATCAATATGCAGGGTTATCCCCGCATGGTTAGTCAAGGCCTGGAAAAATTCTTTGATATTCTCCGTAGTAAGTGCTCCTAATCTCTCAACCGGAACATTTACGGCATAAACCAGATAGGGACGATTCGATAAATCGATGACTACTCGCGCCAGGGCTTCATCCATAGGTACGGTGGCTTCCCCATAACGTTTGATCCCCGCTTTTTCTCCCAGCGCCATTTTGATAGCTTCACCCATGCATATGCCTATGTCCTCCACGGTATGATGGTCATCTACTTCCATATCCCCATGAGCCGTAATTTTCAGGTTACATAGACTGTGGACGGAAAACAAAGTCAACATATGACTGAGGAAACTAATACCGGTATCGATTTGGTTAACCCCCTGGCCATCCAGTTCCAATTCTACTTGAATATCGGTCTCCCGAGTCTTTCTGGTGATTTGGCCTAGTCTGGGCAGATCCTTCATGCTAAATCCCCTTTCTCACCCGCAAGCAATTGGCATGCGCAGTCAAGCCTTCCACCTGGGCTAGTTTGATAATATCATCCGCATCCGCTTCCATGCCAGCCTGGGAATAATAAATAATGCTGGAGGCCTTCATAAACGTATCTACGGTTACGGGCGAATAAAATCTAGCCGTGCCGCCGGTAGGCAGTATATGATTAGGTCCGGCCAGATAGTCGCCGACCGGCTCGGGAGTGTTTTGTCCCAGGAATATAGCCCCGGCATTCCGTATTTTACTAAGAATCTCAAAGGGCTTATCCACCATTAGTTCCAAATGCTCGGGGGCTACTAGATTAGCCACCGCGCAGGCCTCATTTATATCTGCCACCAAAATAAAAGCCCCAAAATCATTGAGGGCTTTCTCAATGATATCCCGCCGGGAAAGATCGACTATTTGCCGTTCTATCTCCTGCTCGACCTTATCCAGCAGCTCGGCATCCTCAGTCACCAGGATACTGCGCGCCAGGATATCATGCTCGGCCTGGGACATCATGTCAGCGGCCAAATAAGCAGGATTTGCCTTGCTATCAGCAACTATTAGAATTTCACTGGGGCCGGCCAACATGTCGATGTTAACGTCACCGTAGACCATTTTCTTAGCTATGGTAACATAGATGTTGCCAGGACCACTGATAAGATCAACTTTCTGGATGGTTTCAGTTCCCCAGGCCAGACCAAAAATCGCCTGCGCGCCCCCCATTTTATAGATTTCGGTCAAGCCCAGTTCCGAGGCCGCTACCAGCGCATACGGGTTCATCTTGCCCATGCGGTCGGGAGGACTTACCATAACTATCTCCTCAACTCCGGCTACCTGAGCTGGAATGGCATTCATTAAAACTGAGGATGGATAAGCCGCAGTCCCGCCCGGCACATAAATACCTACCCGTTGTAAGGGGCGGTAGAGCTGCCCTAAAATATTGCCTTGAGCATCTGGCTCCATCCAGGAATTTTTTAATTGTTTACGATGGAAAGATTTAATATTAGCAATGGCCTTGCGAAGAGCCAGGACATAATCATCATCCACCATATCCCAGGCCTCTTTTATCTCCCAGTCACTAACCAAGAAATTATCGTTATTTATAATGGCCCCATCATATTTTTGGGTAATTTTAAAAATCCCCTGGTTGCCCAAACTTTTAACTTCGCGAGCGATTTCCAGCACACCCGCCTCGTATTGGCCCATGTCCACCTGCCCGGCCACCAGAAAAGTCTGTAGATCGCCAACCGCCGTATTTATCCGCTTGATTTTCACTTCTTATCTCCCCTTATCATGCCCTGTATCTTTTCTAACAGAGGTTGAATAATATCGTACTTGGTTCGATAACTTATCCGATTACCGATTAAACGCGTAGTAGAATCCATTATACTTACCAGCTCAACCAGGTTATTTTCTCTAAGAGTTCGGCCCGATGATACCAGGTCGACTATCACATCAGATAGACCCATCAGGGGAGCCAGCTCTATATTGCCATGCAATTTTATTACTTCAACCTGCAGGCCGTGCTGCCGAAAAAAGCTCTCGGCGACCTGGGGAAATTTGGTGGCGACCCGTTTATAATTCAATTCTTTGAGCGAGATACCGCCCATTTCCGCAGGAACCGCAACCACAAACCTACAGTAGCCGTATTCCAGGTCCACCATTTCAAATACATCTTTGCCCTGTTCAACGATTACGTCTTTGCCTACAATGCCCAGGTCGGCCGCCCCATGCTCCACATAGGCGGGCACATCGGAGGGACGACAAATAATATATTTTATGCGGGGATCACCTGGATAATCGAATATCATATTACGGCTTTCAGAATCGACCCCTTCACTTGGCAGTCCGGCCGCTTCTAATAACCCCACCGTCGGGTTCAACAAAGTACCCTTGGACAGTGCAATGGTCAAACTTTTTTCCTGCATAATCTTTCCTCCTGATTTATTACTCGGCATCAGGGAAGCAAGGGGACGTTCTTTTTGCTTCCTTTTCCGGTAGCCTTGGGGAGGAAGCAAAAAGAACGTCCCCTT
>CAZYJA010000326.1:0-2865 GCA_964647245.1 uncultured Syntrophomonas sp.
ACCGTTAAAAATTCCGTATCTCATCTCGATAACTTCCCGCTCCCGACCTGACAGAAGATCCATCTTATCCTTTATCTTTTCTCCCTGTATTCTGCTATCTATGATCTCCAGTATCTCACTGTCAATAGTAAGGATATCCATTAGAGAAATTTCGTTACCTTCCTTATCATGACCGATGGGGTCATTAATAGATACCTCCTGACGTAGTTTCTTAATGTTACGAAAATGCATTAACACTTCGTTTTCGATACATCGGGCTGCATATGTGGCCAATCTCACTCCGCGATCATGGTTAAAAGTTTTTATGGCCTTAATAAGTCCAATCGTACCTATGGATATAAGATCCTCGATATCCTCGCCGCTGCCATCATACTTCTTGACCACATGAGCTACCAGCCGCAAGTTATGTTCTATTAATTTATTACGGGCTTCAGTATTACCCTGTTGCAATTGGTCCAGGTAAAGTCTCTCTTCCTCGGCCTCAAGAGGTTGGGGGAAAACCTGATTATTCAGATAACCGAAAAGTAATAGGGTCCCTTTGACAACCGCAGCAATCATTAGCGTCCAATAAAGGATGCCCAAATAATACCACCCCTCCATAGTTTTTTGGCGCTTAATACTATATGAAGGTGGATGTCGAAATGTGCCCCATTTGACTATAGTAAATTATGGAATTATTGAATACTGAAGGAGGAAGGGTTGACAGGAATGGTTCTCAGCGTGACAAGGGGACCGTCCCCTTGTCACGCTTACCCCCTGTGTCATCTGCGATCTAAAAGTATCATGTTGGTGGTAGCGGTTGCTATTAAGTTTTTTTCTTTATCATAGGCTTCGCCTACCAGATTGACAATGGTTCTTCCCAATGATTTCAGGTTTACAGTTACTTCCAGTTTGTCATTTTCGAAGATAGGCTTATGATAATTAATCGACATATCAATAGTTGCCATATTTATCTTTTGGGTAGTTAGGTAAACCAGGGCACCAAATGTATTATCAAAAGCGGCAGCAATAAAACCGCCCTGCATAGCCTTGCGGGGATTGGAATAAATCTTCAGAACAGGATATGCACAGACCAAGCTTGCTCCCGGGATATATTCAATGAATTCTCGTTGCATTGTTTCAACGCAATTGGGATTTTCTAATGGTTGCAAAATCCCAGCTGCTACCATTGATTCAAGGCTCGTATATTTTGTCATCCATCGCCCACCCTTTAAATTATTTCTTTCTTATTATACAACATATCCCATCTTTCAAGAAACCAACGGGATATGCTTATACAATATTATTTTGCAGCCCGCCAGCAAGCTACTATTTCCGGCATAAAATGGGGCACGATCTCGGCTTCCCAAAATAACTTCTACAACATGACTGCTGTATCCAGACATAATTAGGTGGACGGCAAGATGCTTATGTGACATTACCTCTTAAATTTCCACAATATTTGACCCACCCTTCCTATTAATAATATATAATAGAAACTGTTGATGTTTTGTTTTTTTATCAATACAGTCTCTGCTATTGCCAATTCGATTTATAAACATTTTGTACAGTAGGCTCGCGTTATTATAATAACCCTAGATCAAACCCTTTACCGAATTTAGGATAATTGAAGGGGGTATGTTGCTAAATTGTAGTTGTTGATTGATGGTTGAACATATATAAACTTGGTCACAAGTACGTTGCTCTTCATTTCTTAACCTGAGCGTAGAGCCACATTAAAAACCTATTTGGATATACAGCTTCGAGTACATCCAAAGTATTAGGGAACCTTGGCCCACCTAGGGTGTTTGTTATGGGAGTAAGAACTAGATTGACCATCATATGCTTCGTTCTTCCGTCAATTGCTGTGCTTTGAGATATAAGCTGGCGGAATTACCCTAATATGAGAATATGATGACCGCTACCTTTTGCCCTTGGCGGAAACAATATTTAACCGTTTCTGCTCTCCCAGCAAAGCACCGATAATCTAGTTACAATGCTTCCTATGTAAAAGGCATGGCCTGTTCGGCATACACCTAACCGGTTATCACCTGAATGTCATACTACTAGATTGGATTATATGCCTCTGAACAGCCAAGATATTGTTAACGCTATAGTGAAAATTATTTATCACAAATCGCTAATATGAAGACCTGATCATATTATACTGATCGGATAAAAGAGGAGATGCATATATGGAATGGCAAGTATGGTTTGTAGCAATTCTTTTTTTAGTGGTTTACGGTGTAATTGTCTCTGAGAAAATTCACCGAACTATTATAGCCCTATTTGGCGCCACTGTACTGCTAGTATTAGGAGTACTGGCTCAACACGAAGCTGTAGAATATATTGATTTTAACACCATCGGATTATTGACCGGAATGATGATTATTGTTGGTATCACCCGCAAAAGTGGCATATTCGAATTTATGGCCATCAAAGCAGCCCACCGTTCCGGGGGAGAGCCTATTAAAATTCTGGTTGCTTTAAGTATTGTTACCGCGGTAGCCTCTGCTCTGCTCGACAATGTTACTACAGTGCTGTTAATAGTCCCGGTGACGATTTCTATCTGCAAAGTTTTGCAAATAAACCCGATACCGTTTTTTGTAACTGAAATCATGGCCTCCAATATAGGGGGAACCGCTACCCTTATCGGCGATCCGCCGAATATCATGATTGGCAGCGCGGTTGGTTTAGGGTTTATGGACTTCGTATATAACCTGACTCCAATAGTTGTTGTTATATTCATTGTTACGATATTAATCCTCAAGTACTTATATAAAGATCAGATCAAAGCCACCGAAGAGCATAAGGCTGCAATTCGAGCGATGAACCCCAGCGATTTTATCAAAGACACGGTTATACTGAAGAAGTCAGTAGCGGTTA
>CAZYJA010000327.1:0-2837 GCA_964647245.1 uncultured Syntrophomonas sp.
ATATGGTAGATTAAAAGAAAAAATGTAGAAAATTATTCCATAATAAAATCTAATGACATCAAACGGGGAGGGAGAAAAATGAATCAGAGATCAGTCCAGAACACTATCTCCATACGGAACATAATTATCATCGTATTTATAACAATTATGTTGACCACGGTCAGTGCGATAGGCTATATAGTGTTTTCCAAGTGGCTGGCCTCGGCCGATGAAATGATCAAACAATTGGCTGAAGACATGAACGCCCAGATTTTCAGCCAGGTTGATTCATTTGCCCATAATCCACAACATATCAATGCCGCGAATCGGCTGTTAATAGAAAACGGTATTATCGATTTAACCAATGAGATCGAGCGGGAAAAGTTTTTTGTCGGGGTTTTAGAAAGTCAAAGCGGCGAACCGGTATACAGCTTTAGCTACGGCACTGAAAATGGTGAATATTATGGCGCTCGCCGTAATGAAAATAATGAAATAGAAATCATGAGAAATAATGCAGCTACCAATGGATTTTCCTGGTATTACTCCGTAAAGGACGATATGACGGCGGGAGATTTGGTGGTACGAGCCGGAAAATTCGATGCTCGAACCAGAGACTGGTATAAGGCTGCCAAAGCCAGTCAGCAGCCGGTATTTTCGCCCATATATAAACATTTTGTCATGAATGATTTGACTGTGTCGGCGGCATATCCAATTTACGGCCAAGATAGAGAGCTGAAAGGAGTTCTGGGGACCCATATCATTCTTTCGAACATAGACAACTATTTGAAAAAAATTGTGCAAGACCCGGGCGGCTTTGCAGTAATCCTTGAAAAAGACTCCGGAGCCTTGATTGCCAATTCTTTTGATATGGCAAATTTCACAACCCGGGCGGACGGTACCTTTAAAAGGCTTAGTATTAATGAAACTGAGAATCAATCCGTACTACAGGCTTACCAACGATATATGGCTGCCGGAGAAAATACTTTTAGATTAAATAGTGAGAACGATCGCTGGTATATAAACCTGACCGAGTATCATGATAACGGTTTAAACTGGCTGGTCATAACCGGAATCCCGGAAAGTTTGTTTAAGGCCGGTATTGTTGCCAATATGAAGTTGACCCTCTTACTGGCTTGGTTAGCAGTTATGCTCTCAATTGCTGTATACCTCGGCCTCACCAAGAAGTTGATAAAACCTCTTGACGGTTTGATAGACACTACCGAAAAGTTCGCTCAAGGAGATTTATCGCTAAGGGTGAAAGTTATCAGAAATGATGAAATAGGCAGGATTGCCGAAACATTCAATAATATGGCGGAAACCATCTACATGCTGGTACATAACCTTGACGCTAAAGTTCAAGAGCGTACGGCAGAACTGGAAAGCACCAACCGCGAATTGAAAGAAAACAAAGATCAACTCCAACTTATTCTGGATTCCACCGCCGAAGCAATTTATGGGATAGATAATAAAGGGAATTGCACCTTCTGCAACGCCAGTTGTGTTGAGATGTTAGGTTATAAGCATCAAGATGAGCTGATTGGCAAGAATATGCATTTTCAAATTCATCATAGCCGGCGCGATGGCACTTCGATGCCGTTAGATGAATGCAAAATGTTTAAAGCTCTAAAAGCAGGAAAAGGCGTAAATGCTGACGATGAGCTATTTTGGAGGGCAGACCATACCAGCTTTGATGTAGAGTATCATTCCTATCCCCAGTATAAGAATGGGGAAATCATTGGGGCGGTGGTGACCTTTATGGATAATACTGAACGCAAAGAAAACGAAGAGCATATCAAATATTTAGGCAGCCATGATGCATTAACCGGTCTATATAATCGAAGATACTTTACCGATGAGCTGAAAAAAATTGATACCAAGAAGAATCTTCCCATTTCAATTATTTTCGGAGATATCAATGGGTTGAAGCTGACCAACGATGTCTTCGGCCATGCCGCGGGAGATGCGCTTATAAGCAAATGTGCCGAGATAATGAATCTGGCTTGTCGGGAAGAAGATATTGTTGCCCGGGTGGGCGGGGATGAGTTCGTAATTCTTTTGCCTAACCGAGAGGTTAGTGATGCCCGCAAAATTATAACCAGGATAAAAAATGAGCTGGCCAAAGAACAAATTGCGGCCATTAAGTGCAGTATGTCCATGGGCTGTTATATGAAGACCAGTGCCAATCAAGACATTATGATAACCATGGAAAATGCTGAAAACGAGATGTATAAAGAGAAAACACTGAACCGTAAAGACCTCAGTTCTGACATGATCAATGCCATAATGGCCACCCTGCATAACAAAAGTCCTCGCGAAAAGCAACACTCCCTGAATGTCGGCCAATTATGCCAGAAGATCGGTACGGCCATGAACTGGCCTGAAATAGAGGTCGCAAAATTAAAAGAAGCAGGATTTCTTCATGATATAGGCAAGGCTATAATCGATGCCAACATTATTAATAAAGCGGGCTTACTGACCGAGGCAGAAACCAGGGAAATGCGGCAACACCCAGTAGTAAGCTACCGTATTCTAAATTTGTTCGATGACACCAAGGATTTTGCCGAAGGAGTCTATAGCCATCATGAAAATTGGGACGGCTCCGGGTATCCGGAGGGACTGAAGGGTGAAGAGATTCCCGAATTGGCCAGGATTATAGCCGTAGCCGAGCGATACGATGCCATGACCAACCCTGGGGCTATGAATATATTAAGCAAGGCGGAAGCGTTACAGGAAATTAATAAGATGGCGGGAACCCTTCTGGATCCGAAAATTGCAGGCGTTTTTGTCAAAATAATGACCCATGGTTGATTCCAGCTTTTAGCACGTACAGATAAAAAAACGATCCTCACTATATAATA
>CAZYJA010000328.1:0-2836 GCA_964647245.1 uncultured Syntrophomonas sp.
AATCATATACCCGTGCCTTTGCCTTATTACTGATAGCTTGATTACGCTCATCTTTTTGCTCGATTTCCACTTGCCTTGCCGCTTGTGGATTTTTAAGCATAGCTTTGTTTTTAAATGCTGTTCCGAGATTGCCGCCCAAAATGCCTGAACCTATCCCCACACATATGTACGGTAGTGCTTTCAGTATACCGTCTGCATCCTGCGACAATTTTATAAGCGCCAACCCTACACAAAAGATTATAAACCCGATTGCCGCTAGGAAAACGTATCGACCAACCTTATATTTTTCCATTTTCTGGTCCCTCCTCGTAAATAAAAACTTCCTCGATACTTAACCCGAAATATCTGGCAATTTTAAAAGCCAAGATGATTGAGGGATTATACCGTCCGTTTTCCAACGAACCAATCGTTTGTCTTGACACTTCCAGAGATGAGGCTAAATCTTCTTGCTTTATACCTCTAGCTTTCCGGATTTCCTCTAATCTATTTTTCAAGTTCTCAATCCTTTCTATGGAAAGTTGCCTTTCCACATTGCCATTATATCACCACACAGCACAATGTCAAGCTAGCTTTCCATAAAAATAGCGGGCTTTGTTTCAAGCCCGCTTAAAAAAATAGCTTTTCCCATACAGATATTCAATTCACCACTTTATTCCACATCAAACGTTTGCGTTGTTTGGGCCGCGCGTTGGTGATCTAGTCGGCCAGCGCCCAACCAACATCATCCAGGATGGGCAACACGTTCACCACGTGCTGTATCATGCGCTTACTTGGCGCTTACCCCGACCGGATTTTCACCGGCTAGACAATGCGTGCTTGGCTGGGCACGCCACCATATAAAAAATAAGGGATTTGAATATTCAAATCCCCTATTAGCCAAATTTCAAAGTATTGGTTTAGTTTCCGACCTATCTTGGTTTAATCGGTCCACAGATTGCCAGAGCGGATGATGCTAACATAGTACTCGCCACACCCACCAGAACCTCATCAACCCCGTAGGGGGTGGTCAATTCAAAACAAAATAGTCCTTTACTGTTGGGATCATTGCATACTTTACTAAGGGTAAATATGAATTGCAGGCCGGATAGTCCTGTTTTAGGATCGCGATCGGGGGGAATAATCAATTTCACATTGGTACCTATTCTAACTAGTTGACGTTTGCCTCCTATATAGACTCTGATATTTTTAATCTGCGACAGCTTTATTTTTGGATTAATTTGCAGAATCCAATAAAGCAAGGTTTGGTATGAAGAATTATTGAACCCAACCCCAGTAACAGAGTAACAGAAACGCTGATTTAGTCCAGGACGAGGGTTTAGTCGGGAACGACTCAGATCAAGCTTGATTTTGTAAGGTATTATTCTGGCGTTGTTGCCTATGTGTATCTTACTGTAATCTATCTTCTTGTCACATTTATTGTCGACACAGCAGCTTGACATATGAAAAACCTCCTTTATCCAATAATAACTATAATATGCTTTAACATTTAAATTGTGTTAAAAGGATAGATAAGAGAGGTAATATCGATAAGAACTGGCACCAGGGGATGGCATGGTCGGGTGTAATGCATTCCTGATAGTTTTGGTCATATTTTACTCTGATTACCAAATAGAGAACGTATTTTACTTTGTGTAAATCTATTCAAGGACACTGTGGAGGAAGTTCTTGAGGCTGAGATGGATGGACATCTTGGCTACGAAAAACACAACGTTGAGGGTAATAACTCAGGTAACAGCCGGAACGGTTACAGTAAGAAGACCATCAAAACCAATTATGGAGCTACCGAGCTGGCTTTACCCAGAGACCGTAATGGAGAATTCGATCCCCAGATCATTAAGAAACATCAAACCACAGGTAATCGCTTTAGTTCTCCCAAGGGGTGAAACTGAAAAGGGACACCAATAGTGGTATCCCAGTTCACCCCCCGGTCGAATCCTGTCAGACGCTCGGGTTGCTCCTCAGCATGGCTCCCTATATCTTTAAAGTTGTAGTAGCCTTTTCCGTTAACTTATGGCTCGGACGAACCATGAGCACAACTGGAAAGCCAGCCGGGTTTTTCCCCCTAGCCCCATGGTCTTTAAATCCATACTTTAAATAAAGTTTCCTGGCAGGAAAGCCTTCTAATACTGTATCAGTAAATGTAACCACTTGAATAGGGCGTGTATAATCTAAACGTTTAATCGCGTAATTAAGTAGCATCGTACCTGCTCCCTGGCATTGGCAACTTTTTGAAACCGCCAACCATCCGATTTCATTATTAGACGGGACGATTATAATTCCTCCGGAAAGTGACGAATTCTCTATAGAATCATTATCTTTTATACAAAATGCATGGCCTTCATCTATAGCCACTACTAATGCATTTTTGAAGGATTCCTCGTTTGACATTGGTCCAAACAAATGCTCAACCTCTATGGCTAGATTTACCCAGGCTTGAAAATCATAGATATGCAGGGTAGAATTTCAGTCCTTTTTCTTTAAGTACACAAATTAGGTTTGTCACATCAATCTCAGAATTTATCGTATAACCGATGTTTGTCATCTTTGTGAAATAATAAAAGTGCTGGGTACGTTCCCATTTCTGCATATCAATTGGTTCAAATCTCAAATTATTTGTCATTGTTAACCAATGCTTATATCCTAAAGGAGACTATTTGTTATATTTTTCCTCTACCCTCTTCCCGCTCTTCAACACAAAAATAAAATGCGTTGGTGAGAATACTTCTATCTTCTCAACCAACGCATTAGATTGTTTGTTAGGCATCCCATATGGTCTATGTACCCGTTCTGTTTATGACAAAGGTGGATCAGTTTTCATTGCTAGACGGCAAAGTTT
>CAZYJA010000329.1:0-2832 GCA_964647245.1 uncultured Syntrophomonas sp.
AGATACCGGATTCACCCAACCAGAAAGCACGGCAAGCAGAGGGATAAATATTATCTCTAACACAGGTCCCGTGAGAGGGGAACCTGATATTAGCACTTTGTAATCGGACAACATCAGTACGACCGACTACCTATCCTACAAGAACCTTATATACCAGTCAAGCAACTCTACGTACGCTCCCCTGGCGGATTCTAGTAGAATCAATAAGCTATTGAAATAACTTATTAATGGTATTATAGCAGGTAATCTGATTAATGTAAACAATGTATCGGGTGTAATATCCTGGATTTGGCTCTGAGTCAGATGGTTTTTTGTTTTTATCCCTTCAATAACACTCCCGCCGATCTACACTTGTTTGTATATTTTCCTTCTTTAGGAGGAGACTAAGAAAAAAATAATGGGAGGGTTTTATTGTGACCAATAGCTCAGATCTGCCGGAGGCCCCAAGTTCGTACTGGATTGCATCAACCGATATTAAAGTCTATCCTATGCTCAATGAGGATATAAGTGTCGATGTGGCTATTATTGGAGGGGGTATTGTAGGCATTAGTACCGCTTACCTTTTAACTCAGGCCGGTTTGAAGGTAGCAGTTATCGAAGCGAATCGAATTCTAAATGGCACCACCGGACATACCACCGCTAAAATAACCTCCCAGCACGGTATTATTTACTCGACTATCCACAAACAAATGGGTGATGAGTTGGCCCACCAATATGCAGATGCTAATCAGAGTGCCATCCGCCAAATATTCGAGATTGTTGAAGCCCATAAAATCGAATGTGATTTTAAATGGCAGCCTGCCTATATCTATACTCAATCCGATGATTATATAAAAAAACTCGAAGAAGAAACTACTATGGCTGCTCATTTCGGAATAAAGGCCAGCTACCTGGAGGATATCCCCTTGCCAATTGATGTCAAGGCCGCTATGCGTTTTGATGATCAAGCCCAGTTTCACCCTTTAAAGTATCTCAAAGTTCTGGCTCAGCAGCTTAGCGATAAAGGAGGTCAGATCTTTGAGCAAACTGAAGCGGTTGATATTGACCAATCCCCTGCTCCGGTAGTTGAGACCAGAAATGGACCGAAAGTTAAGGCGGCCAAGGTGATTATCGCTTCTCACTATCCATTCTTTGATGGCGGAAGTTTGTATTTTGCCAAAATGTATCAGGAAAGATCTTATGTTGTCGCGGCGCAGCTAAATGAACACTTTCCCGAGGGGATGTTCATAAATGCTGAAACCCCCACTCGCTCACTTCGCTCCCAGCCCTTTGAAAAAGGAGAAATAGTACTTTTTGGCGGAGAACATCATAAAACCGGCCATAGTGAAAATACCAATAAGAATTACCAAAACCTGATGGATTTTGCCAGCCAAACATTTAAGGTTAAGAACTGGCTTTATCGATGGTCGGCCCAGGATTGCATGACTATTGATCATGTTCCTTATATAGGCCATCTAAATAAAAGAAGTCCTGACCTATATGTAGCCACTGGATTTGGCAAGTGGGGCATGTCCAATGGCACAGCCGCAGCCATGATTCTGAAGGATCTTATAACCAAAGGAGACAACCCCTGGGCTAAACTGTATACTCCTACCAGGTTCTTTATGGCCGATTCCAGTGTTAAAACTTTCATTATCCAAAATGCTAATGTAGCCAAAGACCTTATCACCGGCAAATTAGAAAATTTACCCGAGAGTCACGAACTTGCCAGAGGGGAAGCCCAGATTATTATGCATGAAGGTGACCGGGTAGGCATTTATCGGGATGAGAACGGAAAACTTCACATGGTTGACACTACCTGCACCCATTTGGGATGTGAATTAGCCTGGAACAGCGCGGAACATACCTGGGATTGCCCCTGTCATGGTTCCAGATTTTCTTATGCTGGTGAGATTGTCGATGGTCCGGCCATTAACAAGTTACATCATGCTAATGACGAACCCAACCAAGTAGAAGCGAAGGTTTTTAAATAATATACAGGATACCGGGTCATTAAAGGATTGGGGGGTTACATCCGACTCCAAGCTGTATTTTGGCCTCTCTTCACCAGGGGGCCAATTCTTTAATACCAACAATCCCCGTCCGGCCAGTTTTAATAATCCTAACGCCAATTAACAATTTCGGTATCAGTATTAAGAGGGCTGTAACAGGACTTAGGTTTTGTTACGGCCCTCTCTTTATGATCGGTATTGGTTTCATATTGCTTCCGGCGCCCTCTCAATTTTCCCTTCTTGCATACTAATTCCCTCAAATGGCACATTGTAACATTAACCCCTAGCTTTGAATATATAGGTATTACGCACCACATTGGGATGTAAAAACACCGAAAGGGGGATTCACTATGTATAAGCGCAACGATAAAGAGTTGGCTCGCGCTTACATTAAAATTCAATACTATCATAAACGCTGGGATCCCATCAAAGGACTGATAAAAGGCACCATATTCCCTGAGCTTTATCGGCCCTACTATCCACGCGAGTTTTGTGACCCAGAACCGCATGTTTCCATGCAAAGCACCTATCAAACCAAATTCGATAGCCCTAAAAATGCTCAACTGAGGGGAGGAAAAAGACATGTCCAACCAAAGGAAACACATGCTTATTAAAATCATGGCTGAAGAGTTTACCGCGGTAGAATTTAATTTGTATTTAGATACTCATCCTCACGACGCCAAAGCTCTAGCTGCTTATAACAAGACCGTAGATAAACTAAAACGGCTTAAAAAAGAATATGAAAAAATATATGGTCCCTTAACCAATTTCGGTTATGCCAAGAGTAAATATCCATGGCGTTGGGTAGAAGAACCCTGGCCCTGGCAAATAAACTTTGCTG
>CAZYJA010000330.1:0-2825 GCA_964647245.1 uncultured Syntrophomonas sp.
ATGATAGACGATTTAGATAATTAAATATATTATTGAAAATAAAAGGCTGGCCATTTAAGGGAGTGATTTTTTGTCCACCCTAAAAAATAATATTGCTTTAATCAAAGCAATGCTGGCAAATCCACAAATTATCAGGGTTGATCCTGCAGTCAACTGGTTTTTGACCCAGTACATGCATAAATTCCGCTTGCTGGATGTCAATGGTCAACTGGTACTTCATTCCCACTTACCTGCCATAAATAGCCCGGCCTTTACCCGCTTCATTGATGAACATTTGTTGGCTAAATCCGCCGGCCCGACCCATGCCCAAGTTAGTTTGACCAATGCCTGCCCGCAAAATTGTTCCTATTGCTACAACAAAAACCGGACCGGCCAGCGCATGGATACCGAAACAATTAACCGAGTCATAGCCGAGTTAAAGCATATGGGGGTGGTTTGGCTCGGCTTAACTGGCGGAGAACCCCTATTGAACCCAGATCTTGTAGAAATTATCCATAGGGTTGGTAATGATTGCGCCATTAAGCTCTTTACTACCGGAACCAACCTGTCTGAGCAGTTAGCTTTTGACTTAAGGAAAGCAGGGTTATTATATGTTTCGGTCAGCCTGGACCATTGGCAAGAAGAAGCCCATGATCGGGCTCGAGGATGCCGGGGGGCATATAAAACTGCCCTTAAGGCTATTGATATTTTCAAAAAAACTGCCGGTATTCATACCAGTGTATCCGCGGTTATATCTAAAGACATGCTGCAAAAAAATCAGGTCGAAGAGTTTCTGCAATTTTTGGTAAAGCTTGATATTCATGAAGTTTGGCTGAGCGAAACTAAACCTTCCGGGGAAGCTTTTTGGAACCAGGATGCCGTAATTACCAAGGAAGAAGCAAAGCTTTTAATCGACTTACAGGACAAATATAATAAAAGTGGTGAAGTAACCATAAATTATCTGGGCCATTTCGAAAACAAAGAGCATTTTGGGTGTAATGCAGGTCATAAAATGGTTTATGTGGATGCATTCGGGGAAGTCAGTCCCTGTGTATTTACCCCGATGACTTTTGGAAATATACGCGAGAAATCTGTGCAGGTTATTTTTAGTGAGATGAAGAAGTGGTTTCCCTCCGAGAATTGCTGCTTTATCAATAAGAATTACCCTCTTTTGCAAAAGCATTATCACGGTCAAATGCCTATCAGCCCAGAAGATACTCTAAAATTGATGGCGGAAGTCCGTTTTGCACCCCAGGCCAAGTTCTTCCAGCTATATTATAAGAATAACTCCAATAGTGTTTAGCCAACTAGAGCTTTGGGAGGTAACGTATGAAATTCTATCGACTTTTCAGCCTAATCGCAGCCATAATATTTGCAGTGGTGGGATTAGTTTTTCTTTTCATCCCCTGCCAGGTATTAGGCTTCTTCAATTATGTCGCAAATTATCTGGGAATGCCGCCATCACCAGTCCAAGGCGTCAACTTTTATCTCATCCTGGCGGTTGCCTATATGTATATGGTGACTTTACTGGCCTATTTGATGTACCGGCACCCCCGGGCAAAAAGCTACCCATTTTTACTGGCGCATGCCAAACTGGCATCTTCCGCCCTCTCCCTTTATTTGTTCCTAATATACCAACCTTACCTGATATATATTGCTAATTGTGTAATTGATGGTGGTATCGGACTTATGGCTCTATACTTCCTGCACCACCTAAATGAATTGGAAGACGAGTTATGCTGCTGAAACTATTGTCATTTTATCTCCCGGTATTTATCAAAAAGCGGAAAATCCGCGAATTATTTCGAGGGACCGCTGATGCATTCCAATGTGAGGTTCCCAATCTAAA
Organism: uncultured Syntrophomonas sp.; assembly: GCA_964647245.1. Classification (GTDB taxonomy): domain Bacteria; phylum Bacillota; class Syntrophomonadia; order Syntrophomonadales; family Syntrophomonadaceae; genus PHAA01. The sequence goes on from CAZYJA010000330.1 coordinate 1,829, forward strand.
CGGCCTTTCCTGCCAGGTACTTTTATTAAAATACGCCTTATTTACGCAAGCCCAGGTGGAAAGATCGATACAGTGCGGCTATGACCTCGACCTGATAAAAAGCAGATTATATCAGAATGCTTATCGATTGGGAAAAGGCATTAGAAATAGGCTGAATATTTCTACTCTGGAGGAATATATGCTCACCAGCCGGATAATTTATAACATACTGGAGGTAGACTTTCAGGGCGATTCGCAGGGCAATATTGTGATCAGGCAGTGTTTTTTTAGTCAATATTATTCACCTGAAGTTTGCCGGATCATCTCTGCACTGGATGAAGGGTTGGCAGCCGGTTTAGTGAATGGTGATCTGCAATTTTATCAAAGAATTACCGAAGGACACAGTTGCTGTAAAGCCCATCTGACAATGGAAAAGGTTTAGCTCGAAAATAAATCTATATTTTTCTACCCATAATACATTTTTATCGGTGGTTATGCCCTAGGGCAGGGGAGGTTAGCGTGAAAAAAGCAATCGTAATTGGCAGCGGAGCTGGTGGAGCCACCGCCGCCAAAGAACTCCAGGGTAAATTTGCAGTAACTGTTTTAGAAGCCGGCAAGTCGTTTCAGCCTTTTTCCTTTAGTTTACCCCTGCTGGAAAAGTTCAGAAAAACCGGCCTGTTATTTGATGAGCGCGAGATCCAACTTTTGTTTCCAACCATGAGGATTAAAAAAACTGCCGATAAAATGGTTCTGGTCAACGGACTAACCTTAGGAGGAACTACCACGATCTCCGCCGGCAATGCACTGCGCATGGATCAGGATCTGCAAAAGCTAGGTATAGATTTGAGTGCCGAGTTTGCGGAACTTTATCAAGAGATTCCTATTACTACAGATCATCAAAATAATTGGTGCGAAACTACCCGAAGAATGTTTGCAATATGCCAGGAGATGGGTTTAGAGCCCCAACCTACCCCCAAGATGGGAAATTACCAGAATTGTTTGAGCTGCGGAAAATGTA
>CAZYJA010000331.1:0-2059 GCA_964647245.1 uncultured Syntrophomonas sp.
ATTTATTCCTCATTAATTTAATTTATCTCTATATTTTAGTCTCCGCTCTTTACTATTGCAGGTTTTCAATAATTAAGGCAGTACCCTGTCCACCACCGATGCAGAGGGTAGCCAGGCCAGTCTTGGAGCCGCGTTTTTGCATTTCATACAGCAGGGTGCAAAGGATGCGGGCACCGGAAGATCCGATCGGATGACCGATGGCGATGGCGCCGCCGTTGACATTAACCTTTTCCATCTTGTCAGCCCAGCCTAAATCACGGCCAACAGCGATGGACTGAGCGGCAAAAGCTTCATTGGCTTCAATTAAATCAAGGTCATCAACCGTCAGGTTCGCTTTGGCCAGGGCTCTCTTAACCGCCGGTACCGGACCTACACCCATGATCTTAGGATCTACGCCGCCGGAAGCATAGCTAACAATCTTGGCCATCGGCTTGATTCCCAGTTCCTTGGCCTTGTCAGCGGACATAACAATTATTGCTGCAGCAGCATCGTTAATACCGGATGCGTTAGCAGCGGTTACACTACCATCTTTCTTGAAGGCAGGTTTTAGTTTGGCCATTGCTTCAATACTGGCGTTGTCTTTAATGAACTCGTCGGTGTCAAACACAGTGTCACCCTTCTTGCCAGGGATTACAACCGGTACGATTTCATCTTTAAACTTGCCGGCATTCTTAGCCGCTGAAGCACGCTGCTGACTGCGCAGACCAAATTCATCCTGTTCTTCTCTGGTGATTCCATATTGTTCATTGACGTTTTCTGCAGTAATACCCATGTGGTAGCCGTTGAAGATGTCGGTGAGGCCGCCGAATACCATTTCATCAATCATTGTTCCGTTGCCCATTCTGTAGCCATAACGGGCTTTAGGAATGACGTAAGGAGCCATGGTCATGCTCTCAACACCACCAGCAATTATGATGTCAGCATCGCCGGCTTTAATAATCTGGGCAGCCAGGCTGACTGCTCTTAAACCAGATCCGCAAACCTTGTTGATGGTAAAAGCGGTGGTTTCTACGGGCAAACCAGCATCAATCATGCACTGGCGGGCAATATTCTGGCCCAGGCCAGCCTGCAAAACGCAACCGAAGACGACTTCATCTACCTGCTCAGGCTTGATACCGGCTCTTTTAACAGCTTCTGCCATTACGATGGCACCTAGTTTTCTGGATGGGGTATCTTTTAAGGTTCCACCAAAAGAACCTACGGGTGTACGACATGCGCTAACTATTACAACTTCTTTACTCACTTAAATATCCTCCTATTCATTCCTTGTTTTATTTTTGGATAAATATATTAATATATTGATTATTTACCTGTAAACTGGGGTTTTCTTTTTTCCACAAAAGCTGACATGCCTTCTTTTTGGTCGGCGGTCGCAAAACCTAGACCAAATAAGTCTGCTTCAATTGTCATAGCCCGGTCAATATCGGTCTCCACGCCTTCGTTAGCCGCAACTTTGCAAAGACGAACTGCTATTTGACCCTTGGCTAAAATACGCTTAGCTATTTTCCTGACAAAATCCATTAATTCGGCCGGTTCTACCACGCTATTTACCAGCCCAATCCGTAGTGCCTCCTTGGCATCAATAACATCTGCTGTATACAGCATTTGTTTTGCCATACCGGTTCCTACCAGGCGAGGCAACCGTTGGGTTCCGCCGAAACCGGGAGTAATTCCCAATCCGACTTCTGGTTGTCCAAATTTAGCAGAGCTTGAAGCAATTCGGAAATCACAACACATTGCTAATTCACAGCCTCCACCAAGGGCAAAGCCATTAACAGCAGCGATAACTGGTTTCTCTACAGCTTCAATCATCCGAAATACTTCTTGCCCCAGAGCACCAAAAGCACGCCCTTCCATGGCTGACAAGTTTTGCATGAAACTTATGTCTGCACCAGCAACAAAGGACTTGTCACCAGCACCAGTAATTATTAACAGATCAATACCGTCATCTTCTTTGATTTCTGATACTGCGCTCTTTATTTCCAGTAATGTATCTTTATTAAGAGCATTTAAGGCCTTGGGTCTATTAATCGTAAGAATAGCGACCCGATCTTCTCTT
>CAZYJA010000331.1:2069-2802 GCA_964647245.1 uncultured Syntrophomonas sp.
GTTCCTCCCCCCAATCACGTGTAATTCTTGCTTGATTACACCCCACCTAGGAATACTGTTGTAACGATTCTAGTCGGTATTACCCAATGACTCCCCCCTTTCAACTAATACAATGAGGACTGCATTAGTATTAGATATCAGAAAACTTTTATCCAAATTGTGTGAATAACAATGGATACCACACTGAAACTGTTAGTCCAGCTTAAACCCGGTCAAGAAGACCTAACCAAAATACCGGGGCACCATGAGACAAAAGTGGAAAAACAAAAGAAAATTACTCGATCTGGTTTGGGAATTTTGGCTTAGTATATTACGTAGCAATATATATGCCAATTTTTCCCGCTTATGATTTTGCGCGATGAATTCCCATTTTATAGGAAGGGAAACCGATTCACAGAATGATTGGATCAGCATATGCAGGCTACATTTAATGCATTATTGCATTTATTTCTATTGCGAAATTGCATTATGTTCTCTTATTTTAACATATAAGTAGATATCAACAATATAATATTAACATTTATTTTCCATTAATAGTATATAATTCTAAAGTCATCATAAAGTGCGTAACTGAAACAAAATTTACTAATAGCTAAATATATATTAGCACTATTTAGTTAATTAGTGATCCCTTTTTTATGTTATAATATCCGGGAACTTATAGCCTGAAAACTTTTTAAGTCAAAGAGTATTATTTGCTGGGGAGTGATATTTTGGAAAAGACCATGATTCA
>CAZYJA010000332.1:0-2793 GCA_964647245.1 uncultured Syntrophomonas sp.
TTAATTCTCCGAGAGTGGGTGTTTGTGGTTATGACGGCAGTTTACGCAAAATAAGCCATACGTGCACATCAAGACGTATGGCTTATATTCATCCTAAAAGATTCACAAGGATTCTCACCGGTTAAACTAAACGGCTCAATACTACTTTGTCGATGTCTAAGATACCATCATTGGTGCCTACTGATTTGGTAAATTGGATTCTGACGCTTGCCGTACCTGGAGGAGCCGGCTCGGTCATGCCAGTATAAACCCTCCACTGATTATTGGCCGGAACGAAGCCAGGTACCATAAGACTAAGTCCCAGACCAATCTCCTTCCCGTTACTATCCAGCCAAATCACTTTAGCCACCGTGTTTCCGGGAAATAGGTTCTCACCTGTTCTGAAATTAAGGCTAAAGTTTAACAGGAAGCAATGCCCAGGCAAAATGGGAATGTGTATATCCTGAAAAAGCATGCCGCCATAGTCACTTAGGCGGGCTGCCTCATTTCCTTCATACGTTTCGCTCGAAGTCACCATTGTTGTATCCAGGGATGTCCAGTTGTTAAGACCTTCTGCAAAGCTGGAGTTTTGTACCAGGTTCGGGGTTGCTGTTTTGGCCAGTATTACTTGGTCAAGGAAAAGATTAGTATCTTCCCCAACGTCAGCATTAAATTGAATTCTTGCCTTAATCGCACCTTTGTGAGCTGGCTCACTTATATCCAGATAGGTTAGATAGTTTTGTTGCACAGACAGCGTTAGTTCTGGAATAAAAAGACTCAGTGCCGGTGAACCAATCTGATTGTCATAAGCATCCAGCCAGAGGATTTGAACGGACAAAGAGGCCTCAAGATCAGCCGCGGTACCGAAACTTAGCAGGAAAGAAGAATGAGCTGGAAATCCGGCAAGCGCTATATCCTGAGACAAAATGCTATTTCTTCCGTAACCAAGGGCGTGGGCCGAACCTTCCAAGGGTTTAGAAAAACTGTGGGAAAATGAAGTTGTATTCCAAGCGAAAAGACCTAATTCAAAACCTGACGAAGGGGGACGGTTCTTGTGATATATAAAATAATCACATATAATTAGTAAAAAATGGAAGGGTGATGCTGCATGACGAGAAGTGCAAGAAAAAAAAGTGAAACGGGAATCTATCATGTGATGGTGCGAGGGAATAACCGACAGGTTATTTTTTATGATGAGGATGATCGGCAAAAATACCTGGAAAAATTAGAACGAGCCAAAAAGCGAAGTGGATGTGAAGTATATGGTTATTGCTTGATGGGCAACCATGTGCATTTATTGATCAAAGAAAGTAAAGAAGACATCGGGAACATCATGAAACGAATCGGAGCGAGTTATGCAATGTGGTATAACCTAAAATACAAACGTGTAGGACATGTGTTTCAAGACAGATACAAAAGTGAATGTGTGGAAGACGACAGCTATTTGCTGGCAGTTGTTCGGTATATACACCATAATCCCCAAAAAGCAGGGCTGGTAAAGAAACCTGAGGATTACAGATGGAGCAGCTGCAACGTGTATTATGGAAAAAAAGAATTTCCACCTAATCTTACGAACACAGATCTGGTACTTGGTCTGTTTTCCGGTGATGAGGAAGCCAGGAAGCAGCAATTTCAAGAGTTCGTGGAACAAGACAACGATGACCAATTCCTGGAAGATCAATGGCATGAAAAGGCAAATGATGAGGACGTCAGGAAAGCCATCGAAAGGTTGTTGAAGGGAGCCCCGATCAGTTCTTTGCAGGGCATGGAAAGAAACCAAAGAGATCAGATACTTCATCAGATCAAAGAGATTGAAGGAAGCACCATTAGACAAATAGCTAGAATTATAGGGATCGGTTACAACATTATTATTAGAGCATGATATATCAAAAGAACCGTCCCTGTGATTCATGTGATTCAGTTCTTTACATCATTTAATCAGAACATTATACTAACGTTATAACAATAATTATGTGGGCTTGAAGGGCAAACCTATTGAAAAGTAGGGACGCAAAGCCAAGGGTCTAAGTCGTTAGCGATATGACAGCCTGGTTGCCAGAGACCATGCCTGGATTGGAAATCTCCTTAAAGGTATGGTTATAAATTATTAAGGAGGTTTTTTATTGTGTTTTTTTCTGGTAGGGTTCCAAAAATCTATAAAAACGGCACGGTTGTAAATGACATAATGAGAATCCTAGTTTTAAAAGAGCAGTTAATCCAGGTTGGATATCATCCCGATGAAGTTAACTACATGATCCAAACATTCAGTAAAAACGTGGATATTGTACAGCTTAATTCAAAACAGCTTAAGAAAGTTGAAAAGCAACTAATAGATCAACTTGCTATCATTAAACATTGTAACGAATCCATGAAGTAAGAGATCTCGTTTTCCACTATGGCAGCACTTCCGAGGCCAATGGCAACTCCTGTCAGGTTCATGCCTACGTCAATGGGGTGGCTTCATCAGTTTAGCCGGGAGCGATTGTTCCATCAGAAATTGCTCCCTTCAGAATACTGGCTGTAGGCAAATCAGCTATATCACTAATAGCAGCCCAATCCCCGTTGGATGACATTCGATCTGCGCCTCGAAATCGACCATATCTACACCTGTTTCACGTTTACTTTTTTTCCCTTAATGGGCATAGCCTGCAGTGCATCCAGGACCAGACCGCCTTTATTCGCCAGGATATCTATATAAGAGAAATTGTCCTGCACATCAATAATCCCAATATCACCAGCATTTAGACCTTCAATATTAGTAAGTGCACCCAGGATATCACCGGGTCGCATCTTCTTTTTCTTGCCGATGTTGAT
>CAZYJA010000333.1:0-2784 GCA_964647245.1 uncultured Syntrophomonas sp.
TAGTGTAACCGGATATTTGGCCGTTTGTTTCTATTATCGGTAACGGTAAAACCGTTCACTTGTTACGTTATGAACGTCCCGGTGTAACCGGTGTAACTAGTTTTAATCAGATTATTAAACTTTCTTATTCGCTCTCATTACGATCGAATAGGATTTTATCAGAGGGCAGATTCGCTCATTTCTTGAAAGCAAAAGGGGTAGCCCTTTTTTCCCCGCGATTTACTTATCTTTTAATAGCCTTGAAAACTTCCGTCTGAGTTTTGATGCCTCTTTCCGCCGCAAAGCGTTCGATGCTGGATGCACCAAAGAAACCGTCGATTTCTTTTATCTGGCTGATTACATACTGGGCATCATCAGGCTCAGCAATCGGTCCGCCGTGGCAGATAACTAAAATCTCCGGATTGACAGCCTTACCGACTTTGATAATGGCATTGATTTTCTCTACACAGTCATCAAGGGTTAAGGCCGTTTTGGCACCGATTGTTCCCTTGGTAGTCAGACCCATATGGGCCACCAATACATCAGCCCCGGCCTGGGCCATTGCTTGAGCCTGTTCGGGATCAAAGACATAAGGACAGGTCAGCATGTCCAGTTCGTGGGCAGCCCGAATCATATCTACTTCCAGATCATAGCCCATCCCCGTTTCCTCAAGATTCTGGCGGAAAACACCATCGATAAGGCCTACGGTCGGGAAGTTCTGAACCCCATTAAATCCCATTTCCTTTAACTGTTTAAGAAAGATTTCCATTATTCTGAAGGGGTCGGTTCCACATACACCTGCCAATACCGGCGTATTTTTAACCACTGGCAGCACTTCGGCACCCATTTCAACAACGATCTGGTTGGCATCACCATAAGAAAGCAGCCCGGAAAGGGATCCGCGGCCCGCCATTCTGAATCGGCCGGAATTATAGATAATCAGCATATCTGCCCCGCCGGCTTCACTGCTTTTGGCAGTAATACCGGTGCCGGCCCCGACACCCACCAGAATCTTGCCGTTCTTACGTTCTTCGCGGAATTTTGCTAAGATTGCTTCCCTGGTCATTTTATTCATATCTTATCCCTCCATGAAATCAATAAGTTTTTGCGCAACTGCTTCTGCAAATTCCTGGTCATTAATTAGGTTATCCATTTCTATAACTTTAACAATATTTGGATCTACATTGGCCCGAAGGGTATCAAACAGTTTTTTATCCTCTTCAGGTCCATAGAAAGGCTGGCCTTCGGCATCAATCATAGAAACACCTTTAAGGGGTATGAAAAGTGCCGTTTTCCCGACCGACAGGTTAAGCTTTTCGGCCAGCTTTTTACCTAGTGCTTCGTTTTCATCAACTGTGGTCCGCATCAGGGTAACGGTAGGATTATGTTTATACAGGTTCCGGCCTGAATAATGCGCGGGAACCGTATCAAAAGGACCGAAATTGACCATATCCAGAGCACCAACCGACATTACGGTTGGAATACCTTTTTTGGCAGCGGCTTCGCAACGATGAGGCCCGGCATTTAAAACTCCGCCAAACAATTCATCACACCATTCGGTAGTCGTTATATCGAGCACCCCGGTAATAAATCCGTTCTCAATCAAAGATTCCATCGTTTTACCACCGGTCCCGGTGGCATGGAAAACCAAGACCTCATAGCCTCTGGCCTCCAGATATTGCTGGGCAAAGTTTACACATGGAGTCGTAACCCCAAACATGGTTGCTGAAACCAGCGGTTTCTTATCTATATCTTCTACCGGCAGTTGGTCTTTCATTTTAACCATACCGACGATTGCCAGGGCGGCATTTTTAAAAATGACTGTAGAAATCGAATTCAGGCCAGCAACATCAACAATAGAAGGCATCATTATAATATCACTGGTTCCGACATATGGAGAAGTATCACCAGAAGCAACTGTAGACACCATAATTTTGGGTACCCCAATCGGCAATGCCCGCATAGCAGGTGTAGCCAGCGAAGTACCTCCGGTTCCGCCCAGGGAGATTATGCCATCAAACCTTTTTTATAAAGCTCCGGCACCAGTTGGGCCATTCCGGCGGCCAGGGTTTCGGTAGCAAATGCCCGGTCCCTTTTGTCGGCGATTTCTTGGATTGATACACCCGCAGCCTGGGCTACCTCATCATTAGGTACATCCGGGGTAAAGTAAGGTTCGAAAACTCCGGTATGGATCATAAAAGTTTTACATCCCAGGCTTTCAATAAGGTTTTTAATATACTGATATTCTACTCCTTTGGTATCAAATGTCCCGGCAATAGCGATAGTCTTCATTTAACACACCTCTTTCTTTAAGAAATTGATAAAGCAGCAAAACAGTCGGTTCAAACCCTTTAATTTACGTCTTGGTTATTAAAATTATATTTTATATCACCTTTCATATCTACTCGTCTGCGCCGTTTATTTTTTCTTCTAATTTGGCAAAATTATTGTTTATATTACATTTTAAATGTACTTCGTCATTGAAAAAGGGATGGGAATGTATTATACTTTGTATGTTTTTGAACCCCGTACAATATTGTACTATATTCATGCTACGTTTTTTAAGGAGTGAATCTATGTATTCTAAAGAGGCACCTAACGTAAGCCGCGTTGCAAGGAAAAAAGAGGAAACCAAGCAGCGCATCATCACTACTGCGATAAATTTGTTTAAGGGGCAGGGTGTTGATGCCACTACCATGGAGCAGATTGCCAGGGAGGTCGATATTGCCAAAGGGACCCTGTATAATTACTTCCCGGTCAAGGAAGCCATAATCAGCGAATATATTCAGCGGAGTTTTAAGGAAA
>CAZYJA010000334.1:0-510 GCA_964647245.1 uncultured Syntrophomonas sp.
ATTATGGTCTCTCCGCAGGATTCACAATAGAAAATAGGGATAGGCACACCCCAGGTACGCTGCCGGGATATACACCAGTCCCCCCGGTCACGAATCATGTTGTATATGCGTTCTCTTCCCCAGGACGGTATCCATTCCACACTGTCGATGGCGGCGAGTGCGTTTTGGCGAAAGCCTTCCACCGAAGCAAACCACTGGTCAGTAGCTCTATAGACAATCGGCTTTTTACATCTCCAACAATGCGGATATTGATGGGAATAATTAGCGGCTTTTAGTAACCCGCCTACTTGTTCCAGCTCGGCAATAATCTCCTTGTTAGCGGCATGCACATAGAGCCCCTTAAATTTCCCGGCTTCATCGGTAAACTTACCCCGATCATCCACCGGTGACAGAACCCCCAGTCCATATTCCTTGCCTACATAAAAGTCATCCTCACCATGCCCGGGAGCCGTATGGACACAGCCGGTACCAGCCTCCAGAGTTACATGGTCACCCAGTACCAGCAAAGAA
>CAZYJA010000334.1:520-2729 GCA_964647245.1 uncultured Syntrophomonas sp.
GGGTAACGTGCTCACCTAATATAACCAGCGAATCACGATCAATGAAGGGATGCCTGCATATTGCCCGTTCCAGTTGCTGGCCCTTAAATTCAGCCAACGTTTTATAGTTCTCCCAGCCTAGTTCATTACTAACGTTAGCCAGTAAGCCTTTGGCGAGTACATATTTTTCCCCGTTAACTTCCACCAGCAGGTATTCGTATTCAGGATTCAGACAGATACCTAGATTGGCTGGCAAAGTCCAGGGGGTAGTGGTCCATATAATGACAAAAGCATCTTCTGGTACTATGCCTTTGCCATCCTTGACCGCAAATTTCACATATATCGAGGGTGATACTTTATCGGCGTATTCAATCTCTGCTTCCGCCAGAGCAGTTTCACAGTCGGCACACCAGTAAACCGGCTTAAGCCCCTTGTATATATAACCTTTGTTGGCCATATCGCCAAACACTTGGATTTGTTGGCCTTCAAATTCCGGATTCAGGGTCAGATAGGGCCTATTCCAATCTCCTCGGACTCCCAGACGTTTAAACTGTTCCCTTTGAATATTCACATACTTTAAGGCATAGTCACGGCAAAATTGCCGGAATTCTACCACATCAGTCTTATGGCGGTCGATCCCCAGACTTTTGATAGCCTGTTGTTCAATCGGCAGACCATGGGTGTCCCAACCAGGAACATAGGGCGAATCAAAGCCCAGCATGGAGTGCTGTTTCACGATAATATCCTTAAGAACTTTATTGAGGGTATGTCCCAGATGAATATCCCCATTGGCATACGGAGGGCCATCGTGCAGTATAAACTTCTCCTGACCCCGGTTTTTATCCTGTATTTTTTGATAAATATCAATGTTGTCCCAGTATTCAATAATCTCCGGTTCCCGAGTGGGCAGATTGGCACGCATCGGAAATTCCGTCTGGGTTAGATTTAGGGTTGCATCATACTTACCTTTGGCCATATTAAAACCACCTTACCAAGTTTTATTTATCGTTAGCATTTGACCTATGTAATAAAATACCTCTCATCCCAGAGGACGAAAGGCGTCTATTTGCCCTAAAGGCGATTATATTTTAGCATATAGCCCCTAACAAAACAACTATTGCCAGCTTAAGGGCTATATAAAATGAAATAAATGTAATTATAAAGGTTTATATATTCTTCTGACAGAGGGATTCCAAAACACAGTTGGAGCAATTTGGTTTCCTGGCCAGGCAAGTTTTACGCCCGTGAAAGATTAATAGATGATGGGCATGGCTCCACCTATCTATAGGGATAATTGCTTTAAGCTCCTTCTCAGTCTGGTCAGGATTTTTGGTTTTTACCATACCTATACGGTTGGCTACCCGTTGCACATGGGTATCTACACCTAGACCAGGCTGATTAAAAGCCACCGCCATTACTACATTAGCCGTTTTGCGACCAACCCCGGGCAGCTCTATAAGAGCTTCAAAATCGCCTGGTACCTCACCATCATATTTTTCCAATAGAATCCGGGATAGTTCTTTTATATTTCTGGCCTTGCCCTTGTATAGCCCTACCCCGTGAATTAGTTCCTCTATAGCCAATATATCCAATGCTGCAAAGTCTTCCGGGGTACGGTAGCGGGCAAACATTTTTTCGGTTACCTTATTAACCTGGGCATCAGTACACTGAGCCGACAAAACCACAGCCACTAGCAGCTCAAACTGCGAAGAATACTTAAGCATAGTCCCCGCCTCCGGATACTCGATAATAAGCTTACTTAATATCTTCTTAGCCCATTCAGTCTTATCCATAATAAATATTCCTCCGCGAAAGATGAGCGTGTCATGGGGACGATCCTTTTGACACCCTAAAGAACCTCCATTTTTTTGATAAAGGTGCGGGTGACAAGGGGGACGTTTTGATTGCAATCCCCGACGAACTGGGATGGGATGACAATCAAAACGTCCCCTTGGCTAACTATCCACTATCCACTATCCACTAATCAAAGTACTTTACTCAAGAAAGACTGAGTTCTGGCGTTGTGGGGATTATCAAATATTTGAGCGGGTGAGCCTTCTTCCATTATTACTCCTTCATCCATGAACAGCACCCGGTGCCCCACCTCACGGGCGAAACCCATTTCGTGGGTTACCACCATCATGGTCATGCCTTCATGAGCCAGGTCTTTCATAACCTCCAGTACTTCACCCACCATTTCCGGATCCAATGCTGAGGTTGGCTCGTCAAA
>CAZYJA010000335.1:0-2724 GCA_964647245.1 uncultured Syntrophomonas sp.
ATTTGAAGGCATGTTGGCGGAACATGGCCTGCATCTAAAGGAACTCAAGAACAGCTCGAGCTCAGGTCAGTCCGGAGTTTCGGGAAAAATGAAATTGTCTCCGACTGACCGGGATTTACTGGAGCCAGGCGAAACGGTCTTGATTCATCGCCACCTAAGATCAGGACAAAAGTTTTATTCACGTGGGAATGTGGTAATTCTCGGGGATATTAACCCTGGGGCTGAGGTTATAGCCGGCGGAAATATACTGGTTATGGGAGCATTAAAAGGCATGGCCCATGCAGGAGCCCTGGGGGACGAAAACTCAGTAGTTGCCGCCTTTCGACTGAGTCCTATCCAGCTTAGGATTGCCAATCATATTACCCGCCCACCGGATGGGGATAAAATAGTTATTGATAATCCTGAGCTAGCCCGCATCAGGGCGGGAAAAGTAGTCATTGAAAAGTTAAAAATATAATTGGGGGGCTATAGGATGAAAAGTAGAGTTTTCGTTATTACTTCCGGTAAGGGTGGGGTGGGTAAAACGACCACTACCGCTAATCTTGGAACCGCATTGGCTATGATGAATAAGAGAGCTGTACTGGTAGATACTGATATCGGCTTAAGAAATTTGGATGTCGTAATGGGGTTGGAAAATCGAATAGTTTTCGATATTGTGGATGTAGTTAATGGTAATTGCAAGCTGAAGCAAGCCTTAATCAAAGATAAACGCTTTGAGGGCCTTTGTCTTTTACCAGCGGCCCAAACCAAGGATAAGACTTCAGTTACTCCCCATCAAATGAAGAATATTACCAACGAATTACGGAAAGATTTTGAGTATATTCTGGTAGACTGTCCGGCTGGTATTGAGCAGGGGTTCAAAAACGCGATAGCCGGGGCTGATGCTGCCGTAGTAGTGGCCACCCCTGAAGTTTCTTCGGTGCGAGATGCAGACCGCATCGTAGGTCTGCTGGAAGCGGCAGGTTTGACCGACACCAAGCTCATTATTAACCGTATTCGCGCCAAGATGGTGAAAAAAGGGGATATGATGGATATAGCAGATATCCTTGATATTCTATCCATTGATCTGTTGGGGGTAGTTCCCGAGGATGAATGCATCGTGATATCAACCAATCGGGGAGAACCTGCCGTACTGGGCAACACTTCTCGAGCTGGAGAGGCTTACCGTCGTATAGCCCGAAGAATAACAGGCGAGGAGATTCCCATGTATTCACTGCAGGAATCATCCAATTTAATGGCCCGGTTCAAAAGAATGTTAACATTAGCCAGATAGGGAAGGAGGTATGACCTTGTTGGATATAATAGCGAGATTTTTTGGTAAGGATTCTACGGCTAGCAAGGATGTAGCTCGGGAACGCTTGCGGTTAGTGCTTATTCATGATCGTAGTCTGGTATCACCTGAGCTCATTAATGCTCTAAAACTGGATCTCATAAAAGTTATTCAGCAATATATGGATATCGATGTAGAGAGTCTGTTGGTCAATTTGGAAAACGGGGACGATTCAGTAGCTTTGGTGGCAAACATACCCATTAAGGGTTTGAAGAGGGCTGCTAACATTTAATTGACAGCATCGATGGTCAGAATTCTATGGTAAACTATATACACGTTTTTAAAGAGGGGCATGTAAAATGCCCCTTCTTTTTGTCGAAGCGGGATATATGCCTGTTTGCCCACTGGACATAGCAATTTTCTTACCTTTATAATTATCAAAGGAGGATAGTCTTTTGAATCTTAAACGATTTAAGTTCATAGATAAATATTTTTTGGCGGTTTTGGCTATTATTATCGCATTTGGATTAGTTACCTTAACCAGCGCCAGTAGTGGTATAACCAGTGATGCCTATTATTATCTGAAGAAGCAGGCATTTTTCCTGGGTGTGGGTATCGTGCTGGCCATTTTTATCCTTAAATTTGATTATACCCAGTTAGAGAAATACAGTAATTATCTATATGCGTTTTCTCTTATAATTCTGATAGTGGTGCTGGTATTCGGTCAGGAAGTCCGTGGTACCACCGGTTGGATAGGCATAGGCGGTCTACCACCGCTGCAGCCCGCAGAATTAACCAAAATATTGCTGATTATTGCCTTCGCAGATTTTCTGCAGCGACGCAAAGGGGAACTAAATACCCTGACCCAGATACTGCCTTGCATTTTATATATGGGCGCTCCATTTGTCCTTATTATGATGCAGCCTGATCTAGGAACTGCTCTGGTTTATATATTTATAACCGTGATCATGTTATTTGTTGCCGGAGCCAATCCGCGTTTACTGGTCCAGCTTTTACTGGGAGGAATATTTTTCATTGCCTTGATGCTGTTTTTACATTTTAAATTCGGAATGTGGCTGCCCCTGGATGATTATCAATTTAATCGTCTAACAGTAGTTATTGATCCCTATAAGGATGGGCAAGGCGGACGAGGTGCGGGATGGAACACTATCCAATCGCTGATTGCTATCGGGTCAGGGGGATGGCAGGGTAAGGGACTTTTTAACGGAACCCAGGTGCAGTTGAATTTTTTGCCCGAACGTCACACCGACTTTATCTATGCAGTTATCGGTGAAGAATTAGGATTTATAGGCGCGGCATTAGTCATTATACTCTTTGGACTATTGCTGATAAGGGCGGTAATTATTAGTTATAACGCCCGGGAACTATATGGGACGTTAGTTGTAACGGGGATAACTGCAATGTGGCTATTCCACATATTTGAAAATATTGGT
>CAZYJA010000336.1:0-2708 GCA_964647245.1 uncultured Syntrophomonas sp.
AGAGGCCGCTTCATTCACATATTTAACATGTCAACGGAGCCGGCCCGACGGGAGAGTCAAACATATGTCACACCCTTCTACATTTAGAATACTCTAAGCATATGGGTTGTACTGGTCTGCCATTTAGGCGTTTCTATATCGGTAGGAAAAACCATCAAGGTGTATTTATTGTCCAGCAGTACTATCTTGACCTTCTCCCCCATGCGCACGAGTTCCTCATCGGTTAGATTTTCAAAATCCATGTTTTTGACTTGTTCCACATAAGATTCATTAACTATTTCCTTAACGGTAGCTATGTAATCCTCCCCCGTACCAATACGCAATTTGCCCCTGAATTGTCCATCATTTCCAGTGATACGCAGTCCGGCTCATGCAAGTGCACCAATGACACCCTGGCCGCTGCCACTCAATTCAAATAAATATATACCTGGTTTCTTGCCAAATTCAAGCGCTTCAGCCTTACTTATTATTTCTTCTTTGGCCCGATATGCATAATCAATCAGATCATCCGTATTTTCCATTAACTCTGGGACAACAACCGCCAGCCCAGCGTTGGTATCAGGAGCCCCAGTTCTTTTTACCAATTTACAAGCATGGTCAATAAAATCGGCCAGGTATTGCTCTTCAATATCAGCTGAAAAACTACGAGCCGTATTATGCTTTTTAAGTCCGGTATCAGGATGGGAATACAGCCTATGACGACTGGGAATAGAACACTTACCCCAGCCATTTTCTTCTATGAATTTGGTTAATATAGAAGCAGTTTCTCCCGCTTTAGCTCCATCAAGCTGTCTAGAATCATCAATAGCAACAATTATTTTCATTACCATGCACCTCCGTTTAGCATCTTCCAGCAACCTCATTTACCAAGTTCGAGAGTTCAATAGTTTTCCAGATGTTTATTATTACAGGTATGCCACGCTTCATTTTCACGATAAACCAGCAGCTTTCTTTTTCCCTCAAGTAGAACTGTTTTGATTTTATCCCCGACGATGAGTATTTCATCATCAGCCAGTACATGGCCATCTATAGATTGCACTTCTTCTATTTCAGTGGTTGCTATTATTTCACCAATCCTCATACTTTCTCCTGCATCTTTCAGTTTAGTTCTGCCCTGAAATCTCCCGTCGTTTCCAGACATCCGAAGTGCAATCCCAGCCAGCGCTCCGATAATCCCCTGTCCGGTTCCGCCGTGCTCAGAAAGGTGAATGCCACAAACTTCAGCTATCTTATATGCTTCTTCCATATTTACTATTTCCTGCTTAGTTTTATATCCGAAGCTCATTAGAAGTTCTATATTATTGATACGGTCATCTACCGCAACACAAAGTCCTGGGTCTGAACCTGGAGCGCTGGTTGTTTCCAAAAAGTCGGCTGCACAGTTTATGAATTCGTCCAGTTTTTCCAGCCCCATATCTACAGTAAAACACATAGAGCTGTTGTGCGAGGTATAAGGTACATCAGGATGTATCAATAATTGGTGCCTGGTGACTGGTTCAGGTTTCCCCCAGCCCTTATCCTTCATGATTTTCCTCAGCTCATTAGCCGATTGACCGGTTGCCCCAACTTCCAGGTTGTCAGTGTCATCTATTGCCACATATATTTTCACCCCAAAACCTCCTTTTCTTAATTGGACCCTGTGCCAGTGTGACTTTTTTATCATACTATTGTTTAGCTGCCCGCATTCCTTCACCGAATAGAATCCTATTAACTACCTCATCTGATAATTGCAGGCCGAAGAACTCCTTATAAAAGAATTTTGTTTCGGCTACCATATCCAGGTCAGTAAACTTATCCGGATATAGAATCTTTGCTGTCCATAATATAGCCATGGGTGTCTCCGGTGACGAGGGATGACCCCACCTGGATATACCATTGGGCAACTGTAATATCCGGCTATTTTTGACCGCTTGCAGGGGTGACCATTGTTTATTGGTTAAGATATAATTCACTACGGGACCTTCATTGACCAAAACTACATCCGGATTCCATAATAAAATCTGTTCCAGACTGGCAAAATATTTGCCTTCCAAGGCTTTCATATTTTCATTGGCCGAAACGTTGAAAGCCCCCGCTGCCTGCAACCAATCGCCTGAAAGACTATTTCTGACATCTGTCCGGGTAGCTTCACTTATAGAGTGATATACTTTAACCCTTTCCGCCGGAGGAATACCAATTAGCTTCTCTTGAATGCGGTCAATGCATTTTTGATAATAGGCATTGTATTGACTAACTTTATCAGTCGCTCCTACTACTTTGCCAATCATTTCGATAGCATGCTGCTGTCCTTTCATGTTATTAAAATCTACTACCAAAAAGGGAATCTTGCTCTTGTTTAATTTTTCGGTTTCCGCTTCACTGCTGGAGGTATCACTCTTTACAAAAACTACATCTGGTCTGCTTTTAACTAATTCCTCAATATTTATTGCTCCGCTGCTCTTGGGCACTGGCAATTCTTTTATCAAGGGATACATATCGGTAAGAATAAGGTCCCGTTGCAATCCACCCACCACGGCAACGATTTTATCAGCTTTGCCAAACATCGCCAGTGCATAACCCGATTCTGGGCATAGACAAGCGATTCGATTTATTTGGGCAGGTATGTTTACTTGGCGTCCTATACAATCGGTAATCGTGATGGTATCAGCACCGGTCTGAATTTCCTTGGTTGGTTGCTTGCTACATCCCACTGATAATAAAAGGATAAG
>CAZYJA010000337.1:0-2689 GCA_964647245.1 uncultured Syntrophomonas sp.
CTTGCAAAACATCCTTTTCGGTCAGACTGAACAGGGTGTCAAAAAGCTTAACCCTAAAACTTCCCGGCAGTGCCTGGGGCAAGGTGCTGGCAGCTATTTCTCCCGCTAATCCCAGGGCCATCACGCCCGTGCAAGCAGCGGTATATTTATCATCACAAGCCCCTACCGCAGCAGCGGTCAGGGCCCCCACCATACATCCTGCCCCGGTTATCAGGGTGAGCATGGGAATGCCGTTATCGATCAGGCAGGTTTTTACTCCATCGGTAATGATATCGGTGGGGCCGGTCGCAGCCACAATAGTGTTGTATTTAAGGGCCAGACTTTTGCAGGCCTCTATCCCCCCGTCCCCGTCATCGATGGAATCGACCCCTCTAACTTTGCCCTGCTGTCCGGCCAGGGACTTAATCTCTCCCATGTTGCCTTTGAGTACGGTGATTTTTCCACAGGCAAAAAGCTCCTCAACTATTTCGGTCTTCCGGCTAATGGCTCCACAGGCAACCGGGTCCAGGACCACCGGCTTATTAAGTTCGGCAGCTCTTTTCACCGCCAGCAGGGAGGCCTCGCGCTGTTCCTCGGTAAGCGTACCTATATTAATATAAAGGGCTGATATAAGCCCGACAAACTCTTCCACCTCAATCCTGGCCTCACACATAGCCGGCGATGCCCCGAAACAGAGCAGAATGTTAGCACAATCATTTATAGTTACATAGTTGGTGATAGCTTGTACCAATGGTGTTTTGCTGCGTATATTCCTTAAGTTTTCCGCTATTACATTTAACATTGTTAAAATTCCCCTTTACTGCGGTGCCAGGCACCACAATTATTTCTACTGAGCAGTCCGATAGGATGAATCCCAGACCCATCGGGCTATAATATATATAATTACCGTAATCATCATGGCGGGAATAGTTGTGCCAACGATTAGTTCCATCGTAATGAGCTTATAATATGAAATTATTCCTATCACAATAGCCATAATTCCCGGTATATTAAACAACTTTGCGGAACGGTCCTGGTGGTAGATAAAGTAATCGACAATTATAACCGAAAAGGTCGGGGCAAATAGTGAACCTATCATGTATAGAAAGCTTTCGTACTGATTCATCGGGAAAAACCAAGCCAGGATGGTCCCTAGAGCTGTAAAGATGACAATTAATTGTTGCTTGGATAATTTAGCTGATATGTTCAGGGTGGACATAACTGCCGAATATACATCCATGAAAGTAGTGGTCACCGTTGACAATAGTACGATAAGCAGGACTGCATAGCCCATGTTTAGACCCAGCAGAACTCCGATGGAGTCAGTTGAACCTGAATATAGGGCAAACAGCAGACCAACTATGTACATAAAAGAACTGCCCAGGAAATATCCGCAGAAGCTGCCGAAGAAACTCCCTTTCAGGGTTTTGCCGGACATAGTATAATCCGAAATCAGAGGCACCCAGGATAAAGGCATTATTATGCTGAGTTCCAGGGCCAGACCCCAAGACATCGTGCCCTCGATCGGCTGGATAACTCCTCCACTAAGGAAGGTTTGGAGTGCGAACAGACACAATAACAGCAAGAGCAACACCGCTATATTATTAATCCCGGTTATCCCCCTAGCAGTGCTTAAGGCCCAGATGGCCACCAGAATGCCGGTAAATATCAATATGGCCGCAAAGTTGTCAAAGCCCAGCAGTTTACCGCTTATGGATTGCAGCGATCTAGTGCACTGAATCAGCATGATGGCCGTCCAGCCTATAAGCTGTACGATGTTAAATACGGATATAATATATGAACCGTGTTTCCCCATTGACAAACGGCTGGATACTAATGAAGGCTTTTTCTCCTCAAAACCGATGATTCCGGTCAAGGCCAGGATAAGAGTACCGATTAAATGCCCTAATAAGATAACTATAATACCATTCTTAACTCCCAGAGGAGCTATCAAACTGCCGGTCATTATCTCGGCCAGGGATACCGCGGCTCCAAACCACAGCGCAAATAAGCTGAACCCGCCTATTTTTTTAGATTTAGTCAATTAACACACCTGCCTTGCTATATAAATCAAAAAAATGATTGGTTGGGCCAACTCCATGACCTAACTCCAGAGCGTTCGCGATAGCCCCGTTGGTATATTGCTTGGCTCTCTTTACCGCTTCAACCAAGTTATATCCCTGGGCAAGATGGGCAGCTATGGCTGACGAGAAGGTACAACCGGTTCCATGGGTATTCTTAGTATTGATACGTTTTTCCGTAAAGTAATTAAAACTATTTCCATCGTACATTACGTCAACTGCGTCACCGGTTAGATGCCCCCCTTTTACCACTACATTCCTGGCCCCCAGACCATGTATTTTTATAGCGGCCTTTTCCATATCGGCTATGGTCTTAATCTTATCCCCGGTTATTACCTCGGCTTCGAACAGATTAGGGGTAACAATCTCGGACAGGGGAAACAGCCTCCGAATAAATTCAGCGGTGGATTCGGGCCGTAATAAGTGGCACCCGCTTTTGGAAACCATCACCGGGTCAACTACGATCTTCTCTGCTCTATTATCAATCAGACACTGGGCTATGGTTGTGATTATTTCAATACTGGAAACCATGCCGATCTTAACCGCATGTATTTCAATATCATCGAAAAGGCAGTTGATTTGGTCACTGACCATATCTACATCCATCTCCCTAACCTTAAATACCCCCA
>CAZYJA010000338.1:0-2681 GCA_964647245.1 uncultured Syntrophomonas sp.
CATGGAAGACGTAACCCCCTGGAAGGAGATTCGACGGAGCGGATTAACAGCCTTTATGGAAATCCGGGTCTTTACCGTTTCTTCAATCAAATTCCTAATGAGTTTCGGGAGATGCAAGGTGAGGTCGATTGCAAGGAGATTAATCGTGATTATCCGGAGTGGCAGGATAAAGAACGCTTCCGCAACTGTATGAAAATTGTAGTAAATGGGGCGGGATTAGCCGCCAAATATATTTTGTTAGGGCAACAAAAGGAGAATTTTGCGCAGCCTTTCGGAAAAAATGTCGCAGGTAAGGAATAACCTAGCGTAAGCCAATAACAAAATAAAAGGGGTGAAGACATGAGTGGTGCCAATAAACAGATGGGCTTGACCCAGGCCATTGAGAAGTTTGTGCATGATGGAGACCTGATATCCTTCGGCGGGTTTTCTGCCACCCAATGCCCGATGGCTGCGGTTCACGAGATTATCAGGCAGCGAATAAAAAATCTTCACGTGGTAGCATGTTCGAACGGACAAGCCCTTGATGAACTGGTTGGGGCCGGATGTGTGGAAGGAATTGAAATTGCCTACGGTGGCAACGGTCGATTTGCCTCAACTTGTTTCCGTTTTAGAAAGGCTGCCGAAAATGGTGAAATTAAGATCGAAGACTATTCAAATTACCAAATGACCTTAAGATTTATGGCCGGATCTATGGGGATCCCCTTTATGCCCACCTATTCCACCCTGGGAACTGACATTGTAAACAAATGGACTTTCGACGAAGCAGAACGCAGTCAGGATCCGCGCTTGGGTTTAAAGAAGATGGTCATTATGGATAATCCCTTCAACCGCCATGATCAGATTGATAAAGTGATGCTGGTGCCGGCCTTGCAGCCAGATGTAACCATCATTCATGCCCAGAAGGCGGATGCCACCGGAAATGCTCGACTGCAGGGACTTTTGTACGGCGATCTGGAACAGGCCAAAGCATCCAAGCACCTTATCGTGACTTGTGAAGAAATAGTTCCCACCGACGAACTGAGAAAAGAGCCGGACCGAAATCAAATATTGAATTTCCAGGTCAGTGCGGTAGTCGAAATGCCCTGGGGCGCCTACCCCTGCGCAGTGTACGGCTATTACGACTATGATCCCTGGTTTTTACGGGAGTTCTATAAAAAAGCTGCCCAAGATGACGGGGAATGGCAAAAGTATTTGGATGAGTATGTTTATGGAGTCAAGGACCGTAAGGAGTTTCTGGAAAAGGTCGGGCTGGACAGGCTTGACGTAGTTAGAGCAGACCCGGAATACGGATATAATCGAAATATGAATCGGAGGTGATGAGTTGTGGCTGATTATTCCCTGCAAGAGATGATGATTATCATGGCTGCCCGCGAGATTAAGAATGAAAACATTGTGTTATGTGGAACGGGAATATCCATGCTGGCAGCCATCGCTGCCAAGAAAATCAATGCACCTGATGCGGTTATGTATTTTGAGACGGGGGCTATAGATCTCCAATTCGACCAGACCCCATTGAGTTTATCCGACCCGCGAGTTATGAGGGGAACCATACGTTTGGCAGGATTGGCCGAAGCTTTTAATATTCTGCAGAATCGGACTACGGGCGATAAGGTTATCAGTATCCTGGGCGCTGCGCAGATTGATATTTATGGGAACTTGAATTCTACGGTTATCGGGGACCATATCAAACCCAAAGTTAGGTTTAGCGGCAGCGGCGGAGGCTCTGATATAGGCAGTCTGGCCGGTAACTTCTGGGTGTTTATGGATCTGGGTAAAAGAAGGTTTGTGAAGCAAGTCGACTATTTAACTACGCCGGGATTTCTGGATGGAGCCGGGGCCCGTGAGCAAGCTGGTTTGCCGGGTGGCGGACCTACCATGGTCATAACCAATAAGGCCTGTTTCCGCTTCGATGCGACCACTCGTAAAATGTATCTTTATAGTTACTATCCTGGCTTTAAACCAGAATCAATCCAGGAAGAAGTTGATTTTGAGATTGATCTCTCCCGAGCGGTGGAAGCGGTGCCTCCTACGGAACATGAGTTGCATATTCTTAGAACCGAGTGTGATCCGGAAAGATTAGTTCTAAAGTAAAGGGAAGTTTAATACAGGGTAGAGTCTCGCTTAAATATTGAAAGAGGTGAAGTAGAATGATCCAAGGTAAGAAGGTTCTTATTATCGGCGACCGGGACGGGGTTCCCGGGCCAGCCATCGAGGAATGTGCCCTGTCAGCCGGAGCTGAAGTTTTATTCGCAACTACCGAGTGTTTCGTCTGAACTGCGGCTGGAGCCATGGACCTGGAAAATCAAAAAAGGATAAAATCGTCTGCTGATACTTTCGGCGCGGAAGACATTATTGTCATTCTGGGCAGTGGAGAAGCAGAGGCAGCCGGACTTGCAGCCGAGACTGTAATCAACGGCGATCCTACTTTTGCAGGTGCATTGGCAGGAGTCCATTTAGGACTCAAAGTATATCACATTATGGAAGAAGAAATAAAAGCAGCCATAGACCCGGCGGTCTATGAAGCCCAAATTGCGATGATGGAAATGGTTCTTGATGTTGAGACGATTGTAGCGGAAATGAAGAAGATCCGCGCTGAGTATGGGGTTTAGGGGTTATCCCCTTCCCCTTAAGGATTGTTATTAAAATCTGTAACTACTTGGGGGTATTATATGTCTTATCCG
>CAZYJA010000339.1:0-2677 GCA_964647245.1 uncultured Syntrophomonas sp.
TGATACGTTAGATGGAGTATTAATAACTCATGAACATTCTGATCATATTAAGG
Organism: uncultured Syntrophomonas sp.; assembly: GCA_964647245.1. GTDB lineage: Bacteria > Bacillota > Syntrophomonadia > Syntrophomonadales > Syntrophomonadaceae > PHAA01. The sequence goes on from CAZYJA010000339.1 coordinate 54, forward strand.
GAATAGAAGTGTTGGTAAGAAAGCATCATGTGCCCGTATATGCCCGGCCCGCCACCTGGCAAGTTATGCGCTGCCGGGATACTATATCCCGGGAATATCGGCGGGAGCTGGGTAACAGTTTAGAGCTGGGGGCAGTAAAAATTGTACCTTTTGCTATATCCCATGATGCGGCAGACCCGGTCGGCTTCTGTTTCTATTATCAACAACAGAAGTGGGTGTTAGCGACCGACCTGGGAATGGTTACCAGCAGTGTGGAAGACGCTTTGGCTTACGCTGATGTGGCGGTGTTAGAGGCTAACCATGATGTAGAGATGTTACAGACCGGTCCGTATCCCCACTTTTTAAAACAGCGGATTAGAAGCCGGGTCGGACATTTATCCAACCAGGAGGCGGGCCAGATCCTGGCCCGTATTCCCCGCCAGCAGGCCATGCAGGTATTCCTGGCCCACTTAAGCCAGCAAAACAATTTGCCCCAACTAGCGGAAAGGACCGTAAGCGAAGTCCTCCGAGCTAGTGGCTGTGCAGTGGGGGAGGAAATAATCCTGCACCGAACCTACCCTAATTCTACTATTAGTCTGGGCACGGCAGATTAATAGTTTCCGCTTGGACAAGATAAATTATGGTTATGCGCTCTGGGTATCATAGCCGCACTACAAGTTTTAGGAGGTCATCATGACCATAGCCAATTCTAGCTTCCAGATGCTCGGTTATTTGTTCATTTTTAATATTATCCTGGCTTTGTTTTTGGTAGGGTTCGAACGTCGTAATCCGACCGCAACCTTGAGCTGGCTCCTGGTTATGTTTTTTCTGCCCGGGTTCGGTTTTGTACTATATTTGTTTCTGGGGCAGGATCTTCGTAAAAAAAGGCTATTCTACCTTAAGGAAGGCGAAGAACGAGAGCTTTACTCATTAGTCAAGGAACAAAACGAGCATTTAGACCAAAACCTTTTCATATTCAATGATGCGCGAATTAAAAAATACCAGCATCTTATTCGTTTGCACTTTAATAATCAGGCCTTGTTTACCCAGGATAATAGGGTAGAAATATTTTATAATGGCAATGACCTGTTTCGGGAAATCGGAGCAAGTCTGGAAAAAGCCCAAAAGTTTATCCATATGGAATACTACATTATCCGCAACGATAGGCTGGGGAAGCATTTATTAGGTTTATTAACGCGTAAAGCCCGGGCCGGGGTGGAGGTAAAACTGCTTTATGATGGCATGGGATGTATGCAGCTGCCCCGGAATTTTTTCCAGCCCTTGATAGCGGCGGGGGGAAAGGTAGCCAACTTTTTCCCGCCCCTTTTACCTTATATAAATCTGCGAGTAAATTACCGCAATCATCGCAAAATTTGTTTGATTGACGGTGTGGATGGGTTTATCGGTGGCTTCAACATTGGCGATGAGTATTTGGGAAGATCGCCGGAAATCGGTTTCTGGCGGGATACTCATTTACGCATCCAGGGCAGTGCGCTGGATGAACTGGAATTGAGATTCAGTTTGGACTGGCGTTATGCCTCGCGGGATAATTTTGTGGCGGACGCGAAACATTTCCCCCCCCGGATTAGCCAGGGCCAAACCGGAATTCAAATTGTTTCGAGTGGTCCGGATTCCAAATGGAGCGCGATTAAAAATGGGTATCTGAATATAATTAATAGTGCTCGCCGTAATATTTACTTGCAGACGCCCTACTTTGTGCCCGACGACAGCATTTTGGAAGCTTTAAAAATCGCCTCCTTGTCAGGAATAGAAGTTTGTTTGACCATTCCGGGTAAGCCAGATCATTTTTTTGTGCACTGGGCCTCGATGTCCTATGTAGGTGAACTTTTGGAAGCGGGAGTACGCTGTTATACCTATAACCAAGGCTTCATGCACAGCAAGGCCATAGTGGCCGATGGTTTTATTAGTTCGGTGGGTACCGCCAACCTGGATATCCGGAGCTTCGAACTTAACTTTGAGGTAAATGCTTTCATCTATGATGAAAAGGTCAGTCAGGAATTAGAAGCCAGTTTTAAGCAAGATCTGGAGGTTTGTACGGAAATCACCATAGAGGACTATCTCAGCCGGCCCTTGTCAGTCAGAATCAAGGAAGCCTGTTGTCGGCTGCTGTCACCCTTGCTATAGGTTCTTGGGAAATTCAGGGAAATTCGGGGACGGTTCTTGAATTGAATTCGCGAATTCAATTCAAGAACCGTCCCCGAATTTCCCGAATTTCCCTGTCTTCCGCTTTGGGGCTGAGGCAATTTGAGATTTCAGGAACTTTCCCCCGCCCGCCGTCCTCGAGGTACTCCTCTGGTTATTCAGGAATAATAGCACCTAGTAATAATTTACTTAACTGACGGGCGGTTTCATCAAAGGTTAGATTATTGGTCAGGACAAAATCAGGATTTAGTACTGCCTGCACCGAAGCCAGGATTACGGCCGTGATGATACGGGGGTCGATCTCCTGACTGAAGCGGCCCTCGCCACTATTTATCCGGGCTAGAAGAGCCCGGATCCGATTTAACCGAAACTGGTCAATTTTCTGCCAGAGGTGCGGATAGTACTGCTTTAAATCACTAAAACTCTGGGGATTGATTATAAATTGGCCATTTATAAAGAGGTATTGCAAGACTCCAGATAAA
>CAZYJA010000340.1:0-2666 GCA_964647245.1 uncultured Syntrophomonas sp.
GCAAGAGCTGAAAATGTTAGCTGAGGGCATTAGTAATATTGATAAACTGGTGGAACAGGTAATGATCGAGGAGCCCAAAATAAAAGCTTTAGCTGAAAAATATAAAGATGTGCAGGATACCTTTTTCCTGGGGAGAGGTTTGGATTATTCGGTAGCCATGGAAGGAGCCCTAAAGCTAAAGGAGATATCCTATATTCATGCCGAGGCTTATGCCGCCGGAGAATTAAAACATGGTCCCCTGGCCCTTATTTCTGAGGGAGTACCGGTCCTGGCCTTGATAACTCAAGATAACCTGGTCGAAAAGACCATGTCCAATATCAAGGAAGTAAAAGCTCGTGGCGCCGTAGTGGTGGCGATATGCAAGGAAAATCTGCAGGAAGCATGTCAGGAGTGCGATGAACAGATATTGCTGCCCAATGTAGATCAGATACTGTCGCCGATGGTATCAGTAGTACCGCTGCAGTTGTTCTCATATTATATGGCTATATTCAGAGGAGCCGATGTTGATAAACCACGTAATCTGGCTAAAAGTGTGACTGTGGAGTAGGGGTTATGTATAATTAAAATTGATGTGTAGCTGTGTAAAAAAGTTTGAACTTGTTTAAAATAGTTTGAACCCGAATAAAAAAGATTGAACAAAATACTAAAAAAGATTGTACAAAACCACCTCTGCCTGTATAATAATGGAAGAGGTGGTTATTTTATGGCGAAGAGGAGAAGGGGCAGTACTAATCGCGGCGGTGAAGACCATTTTAATTTAATTCCCCGGGGAAAGGCCTACAAACCCTATATTGTTATACAAGATGTTCCATCACTGGGGCGTTCTACGAGGTTACGGGGTATTAAAACCGGAAGACAGCACGATTTCTTATCTGATCTCGAGCGAAACTACTTTTTGACCCTCGAATTTATGGATGATGTCGTCGATATCAGAGAACAATTCCCTCTGGAACAGCAGAAAACCTTGCTTATTGCTGAGGAATTAGGAATAAAGCATCCATTACATCCCAGGACCAAAGATCCCGTCACCATGACTTCAGACTTCTGTATCACTCTCAAAACCGGGAATGCAACGTGTGATGTGATTCGGACCATAAAATATAAACAAGACCTAGCTAATCGCAGGGTTATCGAGAAATTCGCCATTGAAAGAATTTATTGGGAACGGCAGGGTCTGGATTGGGGAATCGTCACCGAGGAAGAAATACATAAGCATTATAGCCAGAATATATCAGATATTCTTGATTACTATGATTTGCAGGATAATCAATCCTTCAATGATATCGGTAATATGGAAAAAGACGATATTATTATTGCTTTTCTGCAAAGACTTATAGATTCAGATAAACCAGTAAGACAAATAGCATCGTTGTTTGAAAAAGACCTGCACCTGGATAAAGGCGCAGGTATTACTTTATTTAAGCATCTCTTGGCCCGAAAATATATTAGCGTTGATTTATTTATACCTTTGAATTTGCAGAAGCCGATTCGGATAGATTTGCTGGTTAAGGCAAGGGAGATGGGGGAAGTAGCATTATGATATGTTTTAATACCGTTTATCAATTCATTGATGATAATGAACGTATTCGCATTATACATGCTGATCATGAGAATAATCTATGTGCCTATGTGCACCTTAATGGGACTGTAAGCATGCCAATCATCGAAAAAATATCGGCCATCGAAAAGGAGTATGAGAACGATCGGCTCGTAGAAATATTAGACCCGTATTTTAAAATAAAGTCTGAGGGAGATCTTTCCAACATTGAAATCCGTAAACGGGATGAAGCCTGGGAGATTATCGAAAAGTACTGGGAGCCCCGTAGAAATGAGATTCTCGCCAAAAAGACAAGAATGCAAGTGTTTCAGGAGATAGCGGCAACAGAAAACATTTCTTTGATGGCAGTAAAAAGACTATTCAGCCGTTTTTGGCAAAGAGGACTGTCCCGAAATGCCCTTCTCCCTGATTATGCCAGGTCAGGCGGTAAAGGCAAGGAGAAAAATGTTGTAGCTAAGAAGCTGGGACGCAGACGTATTTACAGTGAAGATGATTCGGAAGGCTTGATTATTAACGATGCAATCAAGAAACAATTTCAAGTTGCCACAAACAAGTATTATCGTACCGGCCAGAAAAAATCGCTCAGGCAAGTATACCGGCTAATACTGGCTGACTTTTATTCCATTACGGTTCGTAAGGATTCAGAGCTGGAAAAAATCATACGCAGTTCGGATTCCATTCCTTCCTTTCAGCAGTATTATTATTGGTTTAAGAAAAATGAAAATAAAGAATTAGACATCAAATCCAGAGAAAGCGAAAAGGAGTTTGAATTAAAGCATCGGCCGCTTTTGAGCAGCTCAACCCTGGAAGCCCCCGGCCCCGGATTCAGATTTCAGATTGATGCGACAACGGCGGATATTTATATCGTTAGTGAACTGGATCGAGGCCAGATCATTGGAAGACCTACGGTTTATATTGTTGTCGATGTGTTTTCACGAATAATTACCGGTGTCTATGTTGGACTAGAATCTCCATCCTGGAATGGTGCCATGATGGCTCTGGACTCGATGGTAGCCGACAAGGTAGACCTGTGTAAGAAACATAATATTAGCATTGAAGCGGAAGATTGGCCTTGTTCCTATATTCCTGAAGCTATTATTGCCGATCG
>CAZYJA010000341.1:0-2653 GCA_964647245.1 uncultured Syntrophomonas sp.
TGGATTAGGAAACAAGCCGAGGCTATTTAAAAAGGGCACTTTTTCAGTGGTCTCGGACGGTTCTTGAATTGAATTTGCGAATTCAATTCAAGAAGAACGAAATCGCTAGCGCGATGGTTTTAGGACCGAACTAGATTAAAAATCATGCAAAAAAATAAAAAAGTATGTCCAATCTGTGGTATTGTTTAAGCGCTCAAACCAAACAAAAGCAGAAGGGAACATACTTTTTTACGTTATGATTATACCATTTGCTAAGAAACCATTACATCTATTTTTAAAAACTACCAGATCCCCTCCCACCTTCTGATGTGATTGACATATATACCAGACGATAGAATCAGGAGGTAATTTAATGGATCACTACATAGAGGAGATCGAGCTTTACTTTGAACTTAAAGGGGCACCCGATTCTACTAAGGAATCATATATGCGAAGGATCAAGGCATTCGTCGCATATATGAAAGACAAACAAAAGTCTATAGAAGAGCTCACAGAACAAGATATTCAACAATATATTCTCTATTTGAAGAAAGAAAAAGGCCTAACAGCCGGAACCATCAATAACTATATTTCAGCCATCAAGTTTTTTTACACCTATGTATTGGAAAAGGTTTGGAACCCACAGAGAATCCCACGAATGAAACGAATTGCTCATTTTCCAGTCATTCCACCCCGTGAGGATATATTGGCAATACTAGATAGCACAACGAACCTTAAGCATAAGGCCATGTTGATTCTAATCTATGGGAGTGGCTTACGGGTTTCAGAAGTGGCCAGTTTGAGAATCTGTGACATTTGTAGCAAAACCATGCGAGTACGGGTTGAAAAAGCCAAACACGATACCAACCGCTATACCATTTTATCGGAAACAGCCCTCGTGGTGCTCAGACAATATTTCAGAGCTACCTTTGCTCCCGGTAGTTACAAACCTGAAACTTGGCTATTTCCTGGGCAAAATTCAGGCGAGCATACTCACGCAAAAACCATCAAAAACACCCTGATCAAAATTCGAGATAAACTACAACTGAACCATCATATTTCTGCTAATACCCTAAGGCACTGTTTTGCCACCCACTGTTTGGAAAATGGCGTGGAGCTTGTATTCATCCAGCAGATGTTAGGCCATAAAAATATTAAGACTACAGCAGGATACTTGCACATGACATCTAAAAGCATGATGGGTATCAAAAGCCCACTGGATACTGGTGATGGTAATAAATAATGAATGCCGTCCAAGACGCTTTTGTTCAGTTTTATTCCCACTACCAGAAAAAACATACCCCTTCCACTCAACAGACCAAGGCTGCTGTAGCCATCATGCAATGCAGGACTGCGGCTTTAGGTGGACATGTTTCCGAATGCGATGAATGCAGTTACACTAAAGTGTATTACAATTCATGCCGTAACCGGCATTGCCCTACCTGCCAAGGAGTTAATAATTCTGTCTGGGTAGATGCAAGAAGTAAAGACATTCTAAATGCACCCTATTTCCATGTGGTGTTCACTATGCCTGGGGAGCTTCACTCCCTGATTTATCAAAACCAGAAATTGCTTTATGCTTTGATGTACAAGGCAGTTGCCGAAACCATAACTGAGCTTTCCTTGGATCAAAAATATCTGGGCGCACAGCCAGGTTTTTTTTCCATTTTACACACATGGGGTCAAGATCTACACTTTCATCCGCACATCCATACCGTGGTGTTGGCAGGCGGATTAGATAAAATCAACAAATGGCATAACAGCAGTAAGAAGTTCTTTATTCCGGTGAAGGTATTATCGAAAAAATTTCGGGGGAAATTCCTATACTATCTGAAGGCTTACTACCGCCAAGATTCGCTCAAATTTTATGGGGACGCCAAGCGATATCTGAATCCCCAACTTTTTAGGAATTTGTTGGATGTTTGCTATGCGAAAAACTGGTATAGCTATACGAAAAGAACTTTTTCAGGTCCACTGGCAGTTGTAAAGTACCTGGGCAGGTACACCCATCGGATAGCTATCTCTAATAGTAGGATTGTTAGCATAGATGCAGACAAGGTAACAATTGCTGCCAAAGACTACAAAGATGATAGCAAAACTAAAACCCTTGCCATTACCGGGGTTGAATTCATACGTCGGTTTCTGATGCATATCCTTCCCCAAGGTTTTGTCAAAATCAGGTACTATGGGATACTAGCCAATCGAAACAAAAAGACCAAACTGACACTGTGCCGAAGGCTGACACGCAGTCCCGCATACCAGTCGAAATTTGAAGGTCTTAATACAATTGAGATTCTCTGCTTGTTGGTAGGTCGAGATGTAACGATTTGTCCTGCCTGTAGGAAAGGTAAACTAAAGCCTGGATATACATTGAATCCAGCAGCCTCACCATGATGATACTCAAACTGAATACTTATATCTTTACCCCTTTATTGGGGGAGGGGGGAGTTATGCCCAAATACAGCTGTTTTTCAAAAAGAAATAACCTTAGGGGCAAAAAAGCCCGGGGATGACCTGTAAGAAACCGAACGGAATAGTTTGAAACCCCATAGTCTTAACTACCGCGACTTCCTTCTTCTGGGCAATCAAAAATTTTGCGCAGATTATGCTTAAGGCGTAATTATCAGCTGTTATCTGATAATTACGCCTATTTTCGTGCGCAAAACTTCCGATT
>CAZYJA010000342.1:0-2635 GCA_964647245.1 uncultured Syntrophomonas sp.
TTTGTCAACAAGTCGCTCCATTTAGCCCTCGTTGTCCCACTCGTCAGTTTCCCCTTTTACCTAATTCAGACTAATTTAAGCTTGTAATCATATCATCAGCATAATAGAATACCTGGAATTATCAATTACCAATATGCAAACGAAAGGAAGTAATTTTAATATGAAAAATATTGAACCTGTTAAAAAAGGAAAACGCCTTACGGTACTGGTACTTATTCTTTGTTTATCCATCAGTTTAGGAGGGCTTGCAGGCTGCAGCAGTACTCAATCAAGTACAGACAAAAGCACCGGTGAAACTCCAGCTTATGCTGAGAAAATATTTGGAGAGGATATTATCTCCCTTGAAATTATTGCTGATAATGCTGAGTGGCAAACGATGCTCGATAATGCTGCACTAGAAGAGTATATCAAGGTGGATGTTGTTGTTAACGGCACGAAGTTTGAGGATGTTGGTATTCGTCCCAAGGGAAATTCAAGTCTGACACAGGTTGCTTCTTCAGATAGTGACCGTTACAGCTTCCGTTTAAAATTTGACGAATATGTAGAAGGTCAAACTTGCTTTGGGCTGGACAGCTTTGTTGTCAACAACATGCTCGGCGACAACACTTATATGAAGGAGTATATTTCTTATGACCTTATGAAAACAATTGGGGTTGACTGCCCATACTTCGGATACTCCAATATCACCGTAAATGACCGACCATGGGGGTTATATCTTGCGGTTGAATTATATAATGACAGCTATGAAGAAAGAGTTTCTGGTGACACGTCCGGTATGCTTTATAATGTAAAAATGAGTATGGGTAATGCTGGTGGACCCGCTGACAATAATCAGAATATGCCGCCAGCTCCAGACAGACAAAATAAACAAAATGCCGATCCCCAAATTACCATCCCTAACATGGCTGATAATGGAGAGGTTGCAAAAGGCAAAGGCGGTAACATGGGTGCAAGTAATTCCGGTGGTTCTTTACAATATACAGATGATAATTCATCCAGCTATAGTGCTATTTTCGAAAACGCCGTTGGCAAGAGTGAGGAATCTGAATATCAGCGTGTAATAACAGCACTGAAGGCCTTATCAACTGGTACCGACCTCGATAAATATTATGATGTAGACGCTGTTTTGAGATACCTTGCAGCCCATACCATCGTAGTAAATCTGGACAGTTATTCATCATCTATGGCGCAAAACTATTATATTTACGAGAAAGATGGGAAGATTACCATTTTGCCTTGGGACTATAACTTATCCTGGGGCGGGTTTCAAAATAGTGACGCATCTTCAGTTATTAACTTCCCGATGGATACACCTATTAGTGGTGTAGAAATGGCAGACCGTCCCCTATTGGAAAAGCTGTTTGCCAATAGCGAATATCTGGAAAAATATCATCAGTATATGCAGGAACTTATCGATAACTACTTTGCTGATGGAAAATTTAAAGCTAAAGTTCAGGAATTGAATACCCTGATTGCTAAATATGTAAAAAATGATGCAACGGCCTTCTGCTCATATGAGGAATACGAAAAAGCAGTTAAATCATTTATAACCCTAGGAAATCTTCGTGCTGAAAGTGTAGAAGGACAGATTGCAGGTACTGTTCCCAGTACAACTGCCGAACAAAAAGCCAACTCTGATAAACTGATCAGTGCCGGGGACTTGAATATAAGCGATTTAGGATCCATGAAGGGCGGCAAAGGGAGAGCTCAAGGCGACTTTGGGAATAATGGCGGCAATCAATTTCCTGGCGGCAACTCGCCAAACATGGAATTAGTGCAAGAGGCAATGCAAGTCGTGCAAGATGCAGGGGGCACAATAACCGATGAAGTCAAGATTAAATTAAAGGAACTGGGTTTAAACGATGAGCAAATTTCCAGGTTAAAGAATATGAAGAATATGCCAAACACCAATCACCCCAATTAGTAGAGTTCTGACCGAACCTGGGGTTTACCCTACCCGATATATCAATAATCTCTGCGCATTTCTAACGAAAGAGAATTTGTCCGCTAGCTTATATATTATCCTGGTACCAAGACCCAGTTGGCTAATTAAATCGGTGGATGTAAAGTGCTTTTGATCCAAAAATTGAATACCCATTTCCCATTGCTCCAGAGCTTGAGGGTTGTCTATTCCCCAGTGGATGGCAGCTCCGATTCTCTTAATGGATGGGTGGTTATTTACTTTGCGGGAAGTGAAAACGCTAAAAGCATCAAACAATAAAATAAAATCTCCAATCCTGTCTTTCAGGCTTTTTATTAACGTTTTTATTTCGCTCTCCCTTAGGTACATTAACAGACCTTCTGCAATTACAATGTAATTATTCTTGTCCTTGGGGATATTATTCAGCCAAGTGGATTCCGTAACTGAAGAGGCACGTATCATGGGGACGGTTCTTTTGATATAATTTTTGCTGATAATGATGTTATATCCAACACCACCGATCCTAACGCAACGACGGTATATCAAAAGAACCGTCTCTTATATTGCCCATTGTTATATTGCCACAAAGTTGTTAGAATGCGGGTATACTTAGGTAAAACATAGAAATTTGGTGAGTATCAATGAATCAGTATTTGCTAAGTTTGGCTGAAAACCAAGAAGAAAAACTCCTGGTAGCTCGCCTGGATGAGCTTG
>CAZYJA010000343.1:0-2632 GCA_964647245.1 uncultured Syntrophomonas sp.
ATCGATTTCAGTTTTTATTTTGCCCCCCGCAGTTAGATAGTTTCTAATCTTTTTGATAGCATCCAGTTTAATTGATTGGTCTGAAATACCGGGGATATTTATCTTCACATTAAGAACGGCACTCTCGAGTCCTGAAAATGCCATTACTGCTCCAACCCCTATATCGGAAACAGCATTTATATTTCCATAGAGGGCAATATTTATTTGATGCTGGAGTATGCCAAGGCATTTTTCAGCTGCCATTAGAGGCACCTTCAATGCGTGCAGGCTGGCTTTTTGAATACTGTCCGTTCTTCTTATCCTATCTTCTTCGGTTTCCTTCGGAAGTTTCATAGCTTCCATTACCAGGTTAAAAGCTTTCGTATCCTCATCAACCAGCTCGGTCAGTTCTTTATTTAATATTTTAATGGTCTCATAATCCATTCTTATTTTTTGTTTTATAGTTTCGTCAAGGGCCTGATAAGATTTTTTACCGACAGTTAGATTTACTACCATCATGGTAAGCGCTGAGCCCAGAACTCCAGCCAAGGCTGCAGTGCTGCCCCCTCCTGGTGCAGGTGCAGAACTGGCTAATATATCGTTAAAATCCCGAACTGTCATATCCATTAACATACCCGTATGACTCCCCCCTTAAATTAGACTGCCATGATCAACAACTATTACCCCATTTTTTATCACTTTATCTACATGGTTTATTCCGAAATGATATATAACATAATCCCAATTGGGTGCATCAAAAATAACCAGATCAGCTTTTTTGCCCGCCTCGATGCTTCCTATTTCCGAAGCCCGATCTACTGCATAGGCGGCATTGATGGTCATTCCCTTCAATATTTCCTCAGGTGACAGCTTCATGCCAAAGCATGCAAAGGTCATGATCGTCTGTAGATTTTCGGTTGGGCAGGTCCCCGGGTTGTAATCGGTAGCCAAGGCTACTCTGATTCCCTTCTCTATCATTTTACGAGCATTGGCATATTTGCCTAACATTAAATAGAATGAGGTGCCCGGCAGAAGCACGGCTGTAACTTGAGCTTGACTAATGGCATTTAATCCTGCTTCAGATGCAGCTAATAAATGATCGGCAGATATCGCCTGCATCTGAGCAGCCAGCTCAGCCCCCTGGAGAGGAATTATCTCATCAGCGTGTATTTTAAGTTTGAACCCGAGCTTATGGCCTGATTCCATTAGAACCCTGGCTTCTTCAGGTGAAAAAACCCCTTCTTCGCAAAATACATCCATAAATTCTGCTAACTGGTGTTGGGCTACATATGGCATTACCCGCTCCATCATAAACAATAGATATCCCCTGGTGTCTCCTTTATATTCCTCCGGTATGGCATGAGCCCCCATATAGGTGCTGATAATGTCCACCGGATGCTTTTGGTTGAGCTCCTGGGCAGCTTCCAGACATTTAATTTCAGTTTTCATGTCTAAACCATAGCCGCTTTTTGATTCTACGGTAGTAGTCCCATGGAGCAGCATCTGATCCAGACTTTTACCCGCCTTGATTTTCAGCTCCTCCTTAGATGCCTTTCTGGTGCTGGTCACTGTACTTAGAATTCCCCCACCTAGTTTCAGTATTTCCAGATAGGAAACCCCTTTAAGCTTCAATGAAAGTTCATTTTCCCTGGAGCCCCCATGAATCAGGTGGGTATGGGAATCAATCAGTCCGGGAATTACGGTCTTTCCTCTCGCATCAATCAACCTGGTGCCCGGGCCGAAAAGGTGTGCAGGCGCTTCACCCGGGCCTACCGCTCTTATTCTATCGTTGACCACTGCGATATATCCGTCAATAATATAAAAAGAACCATTATTCCGACTGCTTACGATGCAATTGGATCTTATTATTAGATCTGCATTCATATATCTATTCCTCATTATTAATATTTTTTTCTATCTTCGTTGCCAGTGAATCCTTCTATTCCAACATCCTGGACTCAATAACCTGCTTCATATTGAAGTCTTCAATCCGCATATAGTATGCGGCCGAATCTATAAGTGCTTCCATGGGGGTAAGGCCAATGATCTCGCTGCCTACTATTTCTAATCCATATCTTTGGGCTTCGAGCTTTACCAATTCAAAAACTCTGTACAGCGGCGTCCTGGTATAATCCGTCATATTTATGGATACCTGTACGATTCCTTTTTCCTTTAAGTCTACGCCCATAGCTTTGCAGTATCTCAACCCTCCAGATATATGACGGATACATTTGGCTATTTGGTTGGCTATTTTAATGTTACTGGTATTCAAGTTTATATTAAAAGCTACCAATGGCATTCTGGCGCCTACTGCTGTCGCTCCTGCGCTAGGATGGATTCGGTTCGGGCCAAAATCAGGCCGCCATTCCACCTCTTTCATCTTCTCCGGCAAGCCCTCAAATTCACCTTTTCTTATGTTGGCCAGGTTTTCTCGAGCCGGGACGGTCGCTGCCTTTTCATATAGAAATATCGGCAGGTCATACTTTTCCGCCAAATCCTTAGCTGTATCCCTGGCTAACGCCACTGCTTCTTCCATAGTAAAGTTCTGTATAGGGATGAAAGGTACCACATCTACTGCTCCCATCCGGGGATGCTCACCCTGGTGCTGTCTCATATCTATTTCCTTTAGGGCCACTCCGGTTGCCTCTACCAT
>CAZYJA010000344.1:0-2626 GCA_964647245.1 uncultured Syntrophomonas sp.
CGGTCCCCAGCGGCGTGAGAATTTCGCCTCGACCCCGGGCCAGGGCTGTTCCCCCCATAATACAAAAGGGAACGTCGGAACCAATGGCCAGTCCCAATTTCATAAGCTCGGCCTGTTCCAGGCCCAGCTTAAACAGCTGATTAACCCCCATCAATACCGCGGCAGCATCGGTACTCCCGCCTGCCAGCCCGGCTCCTACCGGAATATTCTTTTCTATAAATATTTTCAGACCCGTTTTTAGGTAATATTTGGTATAGAGTAAGTGGGCGGCCTTATAGGCTAGGTTATCTGCGTTAGCCGGAATAAGGCTGCTGTTGCTGGCTACGCTGATGCCTCGCCCTCCGGACTGGAGGCTTATTTTATCACGGAGGCTAATCTGCTGCATTACGGATTCCAATTCATGGTACCCATCCGCCCTTTTGCCCACTACCTTTAGGGTCAGGTTTACTTTGGCCGGCGCTTCAAGCTCTATTTGGTAACTCATCCCCGTTGAACTCCTGTCCTTTTTACTAATTATATGCCGGGCACGTCCAAAAGGGAACTCTGGACTAACTACAGAAGCGAATCTCTGCGTTATTCCAAAAAACCGTTCAATCGACGTACTTAGGTACGCCTCAATCTCGGTTTTTTCTCATGCCTTGATCTTCACTCCTGTTGTCAGCCCAGCCGTTCACTGAGATAAAGTGAGTATTTAGAAGCAAAGAGAACGACACCCTACTTCCGCGCCTTAATATATTTACTGCTGTTGGCCGAACTTTACTCCCTTGGGGAGCAGTTCCAGGCATTTAAAGGTTACCTGGGCTTCTTGGGGACTGTCCAGGCTTAGTCCCTGGTCAGACGAGGAAACCAGGCACAGCGGCGGAAATAGAACGCACCACCAATTCTTGCCTTGTCCCTCGCCGATTATCACTCTTACCGCTGGATATTTTCCCGCCGGGAATATTATGTTGCCATAGGATTTGGTGGGAAAATCGTATTCACCCACCGTAACTTCTACCGGATAATCATAGCCATTGGCTCTAATTCTCGCTTCGGCAGCCGCTTTAATGCGGGGAATGTTCTGCCGGGCGGCTGACCTGGCCTCATTCGCATTATCAACCCCGGTGAACTCTGGCTTCATCATGGTGACAATGTCATCTTTTACCGCTAGTTTAAGCGCCTGGTCAGCCGGATCGTCACTATGGGCAATTACATGCAGGCGCAAGACACTCTCGGCCAATGGTTCACCCTGGTTGGCGGCTACCAGTCCGGCGGCTCCAAAGCTCGTCAAAATGATAATAATACCTACTATTTTTTTATACATAAAAAATCCCTCCCGATACTTTTCATTATTACCGGGAAGGATCATATTTAAACCTGAACGACTTATAGTCCTAGAATACCGTTTCACCGCTTAGAAAGGCTCTGGTTCTTTGGTCCCGGGGATGTTCGAATAACTGCTCGGCTTTCCCGGTCTCCACCATTTTACCTTCCCCTATAAAGAAAACTTCATCCGCCAGCCGGCGGGCTTGAAAAAGGTTATGGGTAACCAGAATAATGGTGGTACCCAACTTTTGATTGATCAACTTAATGTGGCGTTCTATTTCCGCGGCGCTCTGCGAATCGATATTGGCCGTGGGCTCGTCCAAAAACAAGACCTGGGGCTCAACCGCCAGAGCCCGGGCTATGGCCACCTTTTGCTGTTCACCGCCGGATAGATTGCGGGCCTCCCTATCCCTAAAAGCAGTCATACCCAATAACCTCAAGCTTTTTTCAACGGTGGCACGAATTTCGGACGGCGGCTTTCTCCTTACCTTTAAACCGTAAGCGATATTAGCATAAACAGTGCCTTCAAACATGAAGGAGGTCTGGGTAACCATGGTCATCTGGCGCCGCAATTTCAGCAACTGCTCTTTACCCCAATTTATATTTTCTCCCAGAACCTCAATCTTACCCGCATCATTTCTGGTAAGTAAGGCCATTATGCGCATCAGGGTGGTTTTCCCCGATCCATTGGGCCCCAGTATCGCGCTGATGTTCCGCCCGGGAATAGTGAGCTTATCGATATGCAGTACTTCCCGCTGGCCATAGCGCTTTACGACTTTATGTAATTTGAATACCGGCGTCATTTTTAAACGACCTCTTTTCCAAGAGATTTATCAGCACGATGATGGAAAAGGAAATTACCAACAGTATGATACCGATGCCAATAGCCCGACTATCTTCTCCCATGCGGGTTTCCAAAACAATCGAAGTGGTTAATACTCTAGTACTGCCTTCGATATTGCCACCCACCAGCATTACTGCACCCACCTCCGCCACGAGCCGCCCCAGAGCGGTGGTAAGCGCTGCTATAATCCCCATGCGTGATTCCCGGATAATGGCCCAGACTGCCTGCCGTCGGGAGGCTCCCAACGTAACGGCAGTGTCGTATACCTCCTGGCGCTGGGCCATAACCGTCCGCGCAGTCAGCCCGCAGACGATTGGAAATGCCAGGAGAATTTGGGCACAGATCATGGCTGCCGGGGTAAACAGTAATTGAAACTGCCCCAAGGGGCCCCGGGTAGTCAAAACCAGGTACACAATAAGCCCCGCCAAAACCGGCGGCAAACCCATAAAGGTATACACAATATTGAGAAACAGTCGG